>NZ_JAKMRK010000011.1:0-59917 GCF_025772045.1 Campylobacter sp. IFREMER_LSEM_CL1890
AAAAAGAAGATAAAAAAGAAGATAAAAAAGAAGATAAAAAAGAAGATAAAAAAACTTCGGCACAAAAAGAGCTTTTTATTCTTGATGTTAAAAAATTAGATAATGGTGTTTTGCTTGATTTGAGTGAAAAAATTAGCCAAAAAGATATAAAAAATTTTACTTTAAAAGGTGATAATTTTCGTTATGTTGCAGATTTTGATGGAATTTTAAAAGGGCCAAAGAGAAATTTTGAATTTAAAGATTTTGATATTATTGTATCACAATTTAATCCAACTAGCATGCGTTTAGTTTTGAGTTCTAAAAAAGAGTTAAAAGTAAAAATAGAGCTTAAAGATCAAAGTCTTTTTATGGGACTTGAAAAAATAGAAAAAAAAGAAGAGCCTAAACCTATAGTTAAAAAACAAAGCGAGATTAAAAAAACAGAAGTTAAAAAAGAAGTTGTTAGAAATGAACCTTTATATATTTTAAAATCAAGTAAAGATAAAAGTGGTGTTAATTTAAAATTAAACAATGATATTGATATTGAAGATATTAAAATCAACTCTTTTAAAGATGGTAAAATGTATCGTTCTATTGTGAGTTTTGAAGCCATTCTAGAAGGTGATAGAAAAAAAATTGATATTAATAAAAATCAATCTATCACAATAGTGCAGTTTAATAAAACTACAGTAAGAATTGTTTTAAATTCTACTAGTGATTTTAAGACTAGTCTTGATTTGGATGATGATGAGCTATTTGTAGGATTTGAGAAAAAGATTAAGAAAACGCCAGTAAAAAATACTTCAAAAGTAGCAAAAGCTACTATCAAAAAATCAGGCAAAATTATAGTAATTGACCCAGGTCATGGAGGCAAGGATCCAGGAACTTTAGGAGATAAGGGTGTTAGAGAAAAGGATGTAGTTTTAAGTGTGGCTTTAAAACTTGGAAATGAGCTAAAAAAAAGAGGATATAAAATTTATTACACAAGAAGTACTGATAAATTTATAAACCTTAGAGATAGAACTTCCATGGCTAATGAGAAAATGGCAGATTTGTTTATTTCTATCCATGCAAATGCAGCACCAAATAAACAAAGAGCTAAGACTTTGCAAGGAATTGAAACTTTCTTTTTATCTCCTGCAAGAAGCGAAAGAAGTAAAAAAGCTGCTGAAGCAGAAAATCAATCAGATTTTGAAGAAATGAATTATTTTTCCAAGCAAACATTTTTAAATTTTTTAAATCGTGAAAAAATAGTTGCTTCAAATAAATTAGCTATCGATGTGCAGAAAAAAATTTTGAGCAATGTAAGAAAAAAATATAAAGTTGTTGATGGTGGGGTTAGAGAGGCTCCGTTTTGGGTTTTAGTAGGAGCACAAATGCCAGCGATTTTGATTGAAACAGGTTATATTAGCCATCCTAGTGAAAGAAATAGATTGACAAATAAAAATTTCCAAGAATTATTAGCCATTGGTATTGCCAATGGAATTGAAAGTTATTTTTATAAGAATCAATGAAAAAAGCAAATATTATTATAAAAAATAATGCGCCTTTTTCTTTGGATTTTGATGATTATTATTTTAATTCTAGTGATGGTTTAAGTGAAAGCAAATTTATATATACAAATGCTTTTGACTTTGAAAACAAACAAACTATTGTAGCAGAACTTGGTTTTGGTATAGGCTTAAATTTCTTTCTTACATTAAAGCGTTTTTTAAAAGAAAAAAAACACAATCAAAGACTTTTTTATCTTAGCTTTGAAAATTTTTATATAGAAAAAGATAAATTAAGAGAAATTTATAAAAAACTTGGTTTTTATGAGGAATTTAAAGAAGTTTTAGAGCAATTTTTAAATTTTTATCCTCCATGTAAGGATGGAGTTTATAGGTTTTATTTTCAAGATTGTTTTTTAGATTTGGTGTTTGGTGATGCTAAAGAAAATCTACAAAATTTAGACTTTAAGGCAAATATTTGGTATTTAGATGGTTTTTCACCTTCTAAAAATCAAGATATGTTTGATGATAATATTATAAACGATGTTGCTAAAAACTCAAAAATAAATGCTAAGGTTTTAACTTTTTCTTCTGCTAGTGTTTTAAAAAAGGCTTTAATTAACAACAATTTTCAAGTGCAAAAGATAAAAGGTTTTAGAAAAAGAGAAATGATACAAGCCATTTTTAATGGTTTAGAATTTGAAGATAAATTTGCATATTTTAATACCCCATCTTTAAAAAAAGAGATTCAAAAAATAGCTATTATCGGAGCAGGTATAGCCGGAGCAAGCATGGCTTATGAGCTTTCTTTAAGAAATGTTCAAGTAGATGTTTTTGAAAAAGAAAATTCATTAGGAAAAGGCGCTTCTGGAAATATCAATGGAATTTTAAGTTCTTTGATTTTAAAACCAGATGTTTTATTGGGTGAGTTTTCACAATATGCTTTTTTAGAAGCAAGTAGATTTTATAGACAAATTTTAAATTTAATTCCACAAGGGGTTTATGAATTTGCTCATAATGAGCTTATGCAAGAGCGTTTTGATAGTCAAAAAGATAATGTTTTATTTGAAATTATTAATAATCAAGCCTTTTTAAAAGATGGATTTTGTATAAAACCTCAAGAGCTTGTGAAGACACTTTTGCAAAAAAGCAAGGCTAGGGTATTTTTTGAGTATGAATTTAAAGATTATTCTTATAAAAATGAAAAGTTTTTTTTAAATTTTAATAATCAAAAAATTTTAAAAGATTATGATGTGTTAATCTATGCTCAAGGTGCTGATGTTAAGAATTTTTTAGAGTATAAATATATGAAATTAAGTAGTGTAAGAGGTCAATGTACTCATTTAAAACCATTTTTAAAAAACCCGCATGCCTTATCTTCTAAAGGATATATTTGTCCTATTAATGAGGAGCTTAATTTACAACTTATTGGCGCAAGTTATGATAGGCTTAATCAAGATACAACGCTTTTAAAAAATGATGATTTGCAAAATATTGAAAATGTAAAAGAGTTTTTGCACGATGAAAATTTAGAGATAATGGGCGGTAAAGTAGGATTTAGATCATATTCTAGTGATAGATTTGCCATAGCAGGTCAAGCCTATGATGAAAATTTTTATATGCAAAATTATAAAGCACTTTTATGGCATAAAAATAAAAATCAAGTCATACCAAATGATTTTATTCCTTTGTATTTTTCTATTGCTCATGGATCTAGAGCTTTTGCTAGTGCTATTGTTTGTGCTAGAGTGATGAGCTCATTGATTTTTGATGAGCCAAGAATAAAAAAAGAATTTTTATATGCCTTACATCCTGCAAGATTCTTAATTAGAAAGCTTAAAAAAGGACTTATTTAATCCTTGATTTATTAATTTTATATATTGGTATATTAAAATTAATATTTTAAGGAGGGTATATGAAAAGAAAAATTTTGCCAAATAATAATCAAAAATTTTTCAATGACGGACAAATGATTATTTCCAAAACAGATACTACAGGAAAAATCATATATTGCAATAGAATCTTTATTTCTCTTTCGGGCTATAGTGAGGAAGAATTATTGGGAAAACCTCATAATATAGTGCGTCATCCGGATATGCCAAAAGTTGTTTTTGAATTACTTTGGGAAAGACTTAAGAGTAAAAAAGAGATTATAGCTTATGTTAAGAATCTATCAAAAGATGGATCATTTTATTGGGTTTTGGCTTTTATCAGTCCTTCGTTTGATTCCAAAGGAGAAGTTGTTGGGTATTATTCTATGCGTTTAAAACCCAAAAAAGAAGCAGTTGAAAAAATAGAAAAATTATACAAAGAGCTTTTGATTGAAGAGCAAAAAGGTGGAAAAGGTGCATCAAGGAAGAAACTTGATGATTATTTAAATACAAAAGGGATGAGTTATGAAGAATTGGTTTTATCAATATAATATCAATCAATCTGTAAATTATTTTGCTTTATTTTTATTTTGTTTGATGGCAATCTTGGAAATAGTAGAAAATAATATTTTTGGTTTTATTTTTTGTGTGATTGGAACTTTAGTGGTGTTATTTGGGCTTGCTAGTGCTTATTATAGAAATAAAGAAGTTTTAAGGATTACTCAAGTTTTAAATGAGCTTACAAAAGGAAATTTGGAAGCAAGAATTACTCATATAGCTGTTCCAAAATCTGGAGTAGGAAAATTAAGTTGGGTTGTGAATGATTTAGCTGATCAAATGGAGGCTTTTAACAGAGAAATTCTTAATGCTATTTTAGCTGTAAAAGAACAAAGATTTTATAGAAAAGCAAGATTAGAAGGCTTAATGGGTACTTTCGCATATAATGCTAAAATTATTAATGAAGCTACTTTAGAAATAGAAAAAACTCAAAATTTATCCATAAGAAGTATTGTCGTTGAAAATGTTTCTAAGGATATGTCAGATTCTTTGCAAAAAGAATTAGCTTTGATTAATGTGAAATTAAATGATAATGCAAGCACTATGCATGATATATATGAGCAGGCAAATGATATTTCTACTCATTCTTCAAAAAGTGCCAAAAATGCAGAATTAATTTCAGTCGATTTGCAAAATTTAGGTGAAAATATCACTCAAATTCATACTTTAATGGATACTTTTTCACAGCAAATTAATAATGTTTCTTCTTTTATATCTATTATAGAAGATATTACAGAGCAAACCAATCTTTTAGCATTAAATGCAGCTATTGAGGCAGCTCGTGCAGGAGAGCATGGTAGAGGTTTTGCGGTAGTTGCAGATGAGGTAAGACATTTAGCTGAAAAAACTCAAGAGGCCGCCAAAGAAATTTCTGTGATGATTAAAGTATCAATAGAGCAAATGAGTAATATTAAAAATATAACTAATGAAGCTTATAAAGTTGCTAAAAAATCTAACTCAAGTTTAGAAGAATTTCAAGAGGTGTTTACCGGTGTTGATGAAAAAGCTAAAATTTTATTAGATGAGATTTCTAAGACAAGTGTTGATACTAATAAAATATTGCTTTATTTAGAGTGTTGCTTAAAAACATATCTAGCTTGCTCTTGTGTGATTAATTCCAAAATAGAAGATATAGAAGATAAAAATTTAGCCAAATTTGATTCTACAAGTAATATTTATGTTTTAAATCAAAATTTAAATTCTTATATAGAAAAATTATTTGATTATATAAGAAACAATCAAATAGTCAAAGAGGAAAGAAAAATTTATGCACATATTAAGCAAATTCAAGATATAAATGAAAAAATGATAAGCGAAATAGAGCATAAAAAACATATTTAATAAGAGGTTAAATGAAAAAATACATTTTTTTAAGTTGTATATGTTTAAATGTGCTTGCTTCTAATTTAGAAGAAAGCTTAAGTGAGGGTGATGTTAATATAACTAAAGAACAAAAAACAAATGCAATTTCCAAACAAGTATTTTTTCAAAAACCGCAGGAGTATCAAGCTCAAAATGTTGATTTTGGTACTTTTGCTAGTAATTCTTTAGCACAGGTTTTAAATTTAAGCTCAAAGGATAAAACAGAAGCTAGTTTAGATTATAACGCTTTAAATGTAAATATTAAAAATATCAACTCAATTTTAGATTATGATAATGCTACTTTACTTTTAGAAAAACAAGCAAGAATAGGGCAGTTAGAGCAAGCTTATTCTTTGGGAATTATTAATCGTTATGAATTTGATGAAATCAATTTTGGTTTTAATTATTTTAACGATCAATATAAACAAGCTTATGCAAAAAATAGTTTTGGTGCTGAATTGCAATTTAGTCAATATTTTAAAGCATATGCTAATCATTATGATATAAAAGAAAATAATAGTGATGATAGTACAGAGTTTGGGGTTATATTTGATTTACCTTATTTAAATGTTTTAAATGTAAATTCTAACATGAAAGAAACACAAAATCAGTATAACATTACTTATTCTCCAATTTCTATTTTGGATTTATCACTTAATTATCAAGATGAAAAAACAAGTGCAAAAGATCAAACGGCAATGTGGGTTAAGTTTAGACTAAATTATGAACAAAGTTTAAGTAAGCAATTTTATAATAGCTTTTATCGTAAAAATAGTATAGCCGAGTTTAATCGCTATGATTTTGCTACTAGGACTTATTAATTGCTTATAAAACGAGTAATGTCGTTGTAAGTTACAAATACCATTAAGCTTAAAAGTAAAGCCATGCCAAAATAACTAAGATATTCAAAACATACTTTTGGTACTTCTTTTTTAAAAATTAATTCATAAAGATTAAAAAGTATATGTCCTCCATCTAGTGCTGGTATCGGAAGTAAATTTAGTACTCCAAGATTGATGGAAATTAAAGCTGTGATTAAAAATAAAACTACTATACTAGTATTTGCTGCTTTGGAGGTTATATCCACCATAGTGATGATTCCACCCATATTTTTAGCATCTAATTCCCCACTGATGATTTTAGCAAGACCTTTGAAAATAAGCAAAGAAGCATTTATGCTTTCTTCATAAGCATATTTCAAACTGCTAATTCCTGAGTGATAAATAGTAACAAACTCACCCTTAGGTGCTATACCAATAAGAGGTTTTTGAACTTTTTGATAAAACTCATTATAACCTTGGTCAATTTGCGGTGTTAAAGTGATATTGATAAATTTATTATCGCGTTCTATGTCAAGCAGGGTTGGTTTTGCGTGAACAAGTTTGCCAATTTCTTCAAAACTTTGAATTTGAACCCCATCTATAGCTAGGATTTTATCACCAATTTGTAAATTTGCTTTTTGTGCAGCTGAGTTTGGCGCTATATCTCCAACAACAGGCGCAAGTTTTTGAACTCCTAAAAAACCTATGGCTATATAAAGTAAAAATGCTAGAAAAAAGTTAAAAAATGGTCCTGCAAAAAGTATATAAATTCTAGCTAAAGGACTTAAAGTGTTATAGCTATTTGGCTCATAATTTTTTTCACTAGGATTTAAATCATCTTGTCCTTTAAGCTTAACATAACCACCAAATGGTAGGGCGGATAAGCGATATTCTGTATTTTTGTAAGTTTTTTTAAAAATAGCTTTTCCAAAACCTATGCTAAAAATTTCTACATCAACTCTCATATGTTTTGCAGCTAAAAAATGTCCTAATTCGTGAAAAAAAATTAAAAAAGATATCACTAAAAGTGTTATTAAAAAACTAAAAGAATAAAATTTAAAGCCAATAGCTAAGATAATAAATAAAAATAAATATGATTTCAATTTATACCTTTTTTTAAATGTTTTACATAAGCTAGTATGTATTCAAAAGCTGAATAAAGTGTAAGCACTAAAGCAATAAATAACAATGTATTGGCAAAAGGCCATTGCATGATTAAAAATATAATAGCTATCATTTGAAAGGTTGTTTTTATTTTGCCTGCAAAAGAAGCACTTACATCAAATTTTTCACTTACCATAACCACTCTAAAGCCGGTGATGAAAAATTCTCTTACTAAGATAATGTAAACCATCCATGGATCAGCTTTTTGCGTAAGTAATAACCCTAAAAATGCAGCTAGAATAAGCATTTTATCTGCTAAAGGATCTATAATAGCTCCAAGTTTAGTAGTTTGATTCCAAGTTCTTGCAATATAGCCATCGAAAAAATCAGTTAAAGCAGCTATGCTAAAAATAACACAAGCAAAATAATCTACCCAACTAGGATGGATATTTTCAAAATCATTAATAAGTAAAAAAAACAAAAGTGGAGCTAATAATATCCTTATAAAAGCTAAGATGTTGGGTAAATTCATACTTTTAAAATCCTTTATAAAGCACCCTTAAGGTAATATTACTTAAAGGTGGTGCCACCATCTACGATCAAAGTATGGCCTGTGATCCAATTTGCCTTATCAGAGCATAAAAATAAACATGCGCCAGCTAGATCTTGTGGCTGTCCAATGCGGTTTAGCGGACTAAGATTGATAGTTGCATTTTTTACCTCTTCATAATTTGTAAATGCTTTAAGCGCGTCAGTATCAATTGGTCCACCGCTAACTACATTTACACGGATATTTTTAGAACCAAGCTCGGTTGCAGCATATCTTGCCATAGCTTCAACCGCTGCTTTAGCTGTACCATGACCAGCATAATTTTCAATATGAACTAAATTTCCTGTTGAAGAAATAGATAATATACTACCCCCACCAACTTTTTCCATTCTTTTTGCCGCTTCTTGCGCTCCAACAACAAAAGCATTTACGGTTGCTGTGAAAATATTATTAATACCTTTTGGCTTTAATTTCATAAATTTAGTATATCCACCTACAACAGCACGACCTGAAATGATAGCATTAGAGATGAAAAAATCTATTCTATCAAAATCTTGATCAATTTTTTCAAATAACTCTTTATATGTTTCTGGTTCAAGTATATTAAATTCATAAGCCTTTGCTTTGATTTTATAATTATTTTCTAAATCTTTCACAATTTCTTGAGCTAAATCTGCATTAGAATTATAAGTAAAAGCTACATTGGCTCCCGCTTTTGCAAACTCATATACAATAGCTTTACCAATCCCTCTTGTTCCACCGCTAATTACTAAAGTTTTATTTTGAAAAAAAGTATCCATTAAAATCCTTTTATATTATAGTTTTTCATAATCGCTTCTATTTTTGTTAAATTGCAATCACTAGGTTTGCAAAGTGGCAAACGATATTCTAAAGTAGGGGTTAAACCTGCTATATACATTGCCGCTTTAATAGGTATAGGATTGCTTTCACAAAATAAAATTTTATTAATATTATATAACTCATCATTGATTTTTTTAGCTTCAATGTATTTTTCTTTTAAAGCTAGATGAGTTAATTTTGAAATCATATCAGGAAGTAAATTTGAAGTAACTGAAATCACACCCTTACCGCCATTTGAAAGTATAGGATAATTAATCGCATCTTCCCCGCTTAAAAGTATCATTCTAGGTTCATGCGCTAGCAAATCAACGCATTTATCAATGCTTCCACTAGCTTCTTTTACCCCGTAAATATTTTCACAATCTCTAAATAATCTTATAATAGTTTCTGTTTGAAGCTCACACCCTGTTCTTCCTGGGACATTATATAAAAGTACAGGTATATCTATACTTTTTGCTATTTCTTTATAATGAAGATATAAACCTTCTTGTGTGGGTTTGTTATAATATGGAGTAACGCTTAAAATTCCATCAGCTCCATGCTCTTGTGCAAACTTAGCTAAACTTACAGCTTCATGTGTGGCATTGCTTCCTGCTCCTGCTAAAACCTTACAAGAACTTCCTTTGCATGCATCTAGTGCTATTTCTATACAAATTCTATGCTCTTCATGGGTTAAGGTGGCACTTTCTCCGGTTGTTCCAACAGGCACTACTACATCAATTCCATTTGCGATTTGTCTTTTGATAAGTTTATGGTAAGTTTGCTCATCTAATTTTCCATTTTTAAATGGAGTTATTAAAGCTGTCATTGCTCCTATGATGATGTTATTGTCCATTTTCGCCCCTTTTTAAGATTATTGTTGTAGATTTGTCTTCATTGAAGTATTTTCTAGCACAATGAATTAAATCATCTTTGCTTAGATTTTCTATATTTTTTTCATAATCAAGCAAAGGTTTTAAATCACCCTTTGCAAGATAAGATCCATAAATATTTGCAACGCTACTTGCATTGCTTAGTGAAAAAATAAAATCACTTTTTACGGTATTTTTGATTTTTTCCATGATAGCATCATCAAATTTGGCATTTTTTACATCTTCAAGAATTTTCAAAAGCTCTTTTTCAACATCTTCTGCTTTTATATCTTCATTACAAACACAAATAAATATAAATAAATTCTCATCTATATTTTCACTTGCATAGGCATAAAATTCATTGATTAGTTCTAATTTATCAATTAAAATTTCACTTATTAAAGAACTTTTTCCATTTCCTAAAAGCTCACTCAATGCGCAAAGTTTTGGCATATCTTCATGATTAAATGCAGGAATTTTGTATGCAAGTGCTAGTAGTTGTGTATCGCTTTCTTTGTGCAAGATCACGCGTTTAGCACCATCTTGTTCAGGTTCTTTTTCATGAACTATAGGGATTTCTTTGGTGTTTTTTATATCTTGAAAATGTTTTTTAGCAAGATTGAAAACTTCATCTTCATTAATATCGCCACTCACAAGCAAAATAGCATTTTTGGGTTGATAAAAAGTTTGATGAAAATCTTGTATATCTCCTATTTTCCAATTTTGTATATCTTTAAAAAAGCCTATTGGAGTCCAATGATATGGATGATGTAAAAAGGCATGATTGTATAATCTAAAATATAAATATCCTAAAGGATTATTATCAGTTCTCCAACGCCTTTCTTCTAAAACTACATTTCTTTCAGGCTGAAACTCATCATCTTTTAAATTTAAATTACGCATTAATTCAGCAAAAAGCCACAAAGATTTGTCTAAATTTTCACTAGAGCATTTTATAAAATAATGCGTATAGTCAAAACCAGTACTTGCATTATCCACTCCACCAAAACCCTTGACTATCTCATCAAATTCGCCTGCTTTTAAATTTTTTGTACTTTTAAAATTTAAATGTTCAAGCATGTGAGCTATGCCGCTTTTTCCCATTTTTTCATTTCTTGAGCCAACTTTATAAAAAATATCTACACTTATAACCCCGCTTTTTTTATTTACAGGTAAAGTGTAAATTTCAAGTTCATTTTCAAGGGTGATTTTTTTATAATTAATCATTTAAAATTAACTCCTATAGCTTGACTAATATGATTAAAACCATCTTGTTTTAAAAGTTCAATTAATCCTTGATTGATATTTTTAACAATACTTGGTCCTTTAAAAATCATAGCTGTATAAATTTGAACCAAACTAGCTCCATTTTTAATGCGTTCATAAGCAAGTTCAGCACTATCTATACCACCGCTTGCTATTAAAATAGTATCTTGATAAATTTCTTTAGCTACTTCTTTAAAAAATGTCGCACTTTTTTGAGTGATTAATCTACCACTAATTCCACCAAAGGTTCTTGTATTATCAATTAAAGAATAATCTATACTAGTATTTGCCATGATAATACCATCAGCTTTTGCACTAATAGCACTTTTGCAAAGTGAAATTGCACTATCTATACTCATATCTGGAGCAATTTTTAAAATCACAGGTTTTTTTGTGATTTCTTTTGCTTGATTAAATAGGGTGTTTACAAATTCCTCACTTTGTAAATCTCTTAAATTTTTGGTATTTGGAGAGGATATATTAATCACAAACAAATCGCACAAATCTTTAAATTCTTTTAATAAAATAATATAATCATTAATAGCTTCTTCATTTGGAGTGATTTTATTTTTGCCTATATTTGCTACTAAAGGTATGCTAAAAGGATAGACTTTTTTTACTTCTTTTGCGATAGCATTTTTACCTTTATTATTAAAACCCATAGCATTTTGAATACTTTCTTGTTCAACAAGTCTAAAAAGTCTAGGTTTTTCGTTGCCATTTTGAGGTTTTGGGGTGAAAGTTCCATATTCTAAAAAGCCAAAACCTAAAGCACTTAGCGGTCTTATCATAGTTGCATTTTTATCAAAGCCACCTGCTAAGCCCACAGGATTGTAAAAATTTAAATTAAAAATTTCTTGATTTAAAATTTCATCATTTATTATACAATCTTTTGCAAAAAAACTAAGCC
Organism: Campylobacter sp. IFREMER_LSEM_CL1890; assembly: GCF_025772045.1. Lineage (NCBI taxonomy): Bacteria > Pseudomonadati > Campylobacterota > Epsilonproteobacteria > Campylobacterales > Campylobacteraceae > Campylobacter > Campylobacter sp. IFREMER_LSEM_CL1890. Next base: position 11,624 of record NZ_JAKMRK010000011.1, read on the forward strand.
CTCCAGGAAATATACAATCTAGCGTTCGCATACTAAATTCAGCTAAAGCATGGGCATTTTCTGGATCTAATTTATATATTAAAGGTTTTAAACTTTCATAAGTCATATTTTTCCTTTTTTACAAAATAGCATATTTTACTAAAAAAATGATAATTCTTAGTTTTCATTTTCTTTAACTTTATCAGTTTTTTGTGCTTTTTGTTTTAATTTTTGATAAATTTCACAATGTTGCATTAAATAAGCATCATTTCCTATAGAAGCTATTTTTCCTTTATCAAGCACAGCAATTTTGTCAGCATTTTCTATAGTGCTAAGCCTATGAGCGATGATGAGTATTAAGCGATCTTTTTTTAAGCTTTCTATGGTTTTTACTATGGCTTTTTCACTTTCATTATCAAGTGCTGAGGTTGCTTCATCAAAAATTAAAATTTGAGGATTTTTATATAAAGCCCTTGCTATGGCAATGCGTTGTTTTTGTCCGCCGGAGAGATTTTTTCCATGTTCTTTTAATTCAGTATGTATACCACCAAGTTCTTGGACAAAATCATAAGCATTAGCTTGTTTTAAAACCTCTATCACGCGTGTTTCGTTATATTCTTTAGCATAAGCAATATTTTGAGCTATAGTGTCATTAAATATATAAATATTTTGAGTTACCAAAGAAATATTTTCTCTTAAACTAATAATATCAAAAGAGCTAATGTCTTTTTGATTGATTAAAATCTCACCACTATCTTTTTCAAAAAAATACATCAAAAGATTGATAATAGAAGATTTTCCTCCACCACTTGATCCAACTAAGGCTAGAATTTCTCCTTTATCAAAAGAAAAATTTACATCTTTTAATACCGTTTTATCTTTTTGATAGCTTAAAGAGACATTTTTAAAATGAATATTTTGGATATTTTCTGTAAGTTTTTCATCGCCACCTTTAATTTGTGGTTCTAAATCAGTTAAATAAAAAGTTCTCTCACTAGCTGCTACTGCATTTTGCAATCTTGTATAAAGTGAAGAAAGTCTTTTAATAGGAGTATAAGCCATAAATAAAGCTGTAGTAAAGCTAAAAAAAGAACCTATGCTTAAACTTCCATCAATTACTTCTTTACCACCTATTATAATTACTATTGCAAAGCCAATTGAACCCATAGATTCCATTAAAGGGCTACTTAAAGCTTCAATTCTAATGCCTTTTAAGGAAAGTTTGCAAACTTCGCTATTAGTTTGGCTGAATTTTTGCATTTCATTTTTACCTGCATTAGAAGCTTTAATAAGTTCTATATTAGAAAAGATTTCACTTAATCTTGAAGTAAGATCAGAATTTTTTTCTTGAGTATTGCGTCCTATTTTTTTGATTTTTTTAGCAAAAATAGCAAGAGGGTAAATTGCTAAAGGTAAAATAACTAAAGCAAAAAAAGCAAGTTTTGGACTTTGATAAATTACCACACTTAAAAGTCCAATCGCGGTTAAACTTTCTCTTAAAATTTCAGGTATTATAGTAGAAACTATATTTTGTAAAGCTCCAATATCAGAAGTACATCTGCTGATTAATTCTCCACTTCTGTATTTATGAAAAAAGCTCATATCTAAGCGCAAAAGATTGCCAAGAACTAATTCTCTTAATCTTCTTAAAATATCTGTCCCAACATAAGATATATAATAAACTTGCATATAAGCACCAAGATTTTTTAAAGCATAAATTAAAACAACAAGTAAAGGCATATAATAAAGCAAATCAACATTTTTTTCTATAAAAATTTTATTTAAAATAGGCTCTATGATGTATGCACTAGCAGCTGTTCCACCACTAGTTAAAAGCATACCAATAATAGCTAAAACAAAATAAAACCAATAATCTTTATAATAAGGCTTAAAGCGAGTAAAAACCTCTTTAAGCTTCATTTCTTTGTAATTTTTATCCATTTTTCTCCCATACCACACCATTTGGTGTATCCATTAAAAGAATATTCTCTTTAGCTAAATCATCACGAATTTGATCTGCTAAGGCATAGTTTTTTTCTTGCTTTGCCTTGTTGCGTAGAGCGATTTTTTCTTCTATTTCCTGACATTTTTCTTTACTAATGCCAAATTGAAAATATTTTATAGTATCCATAAAACCTATACCAAAAATAAAAGCGAGTTCTTTTAAGGTTTTTTCTAATTGTATTTTATAAGCTTTGTCTTTTAGGTTTTGATCTAAGTAAATATTACTTTCATTGATAAACTCATCAAGTAAAGCCAAGGCTTTAGAGGCATTTAAATCATCATTTAAAACTTCTAAGATATTTTTAGCTACTTCACTTTCTATGGTAGTTTTTTCATCTATAAAAGCATTTAAATTTAAGCGTTTTTTTAAACGGTAAAATTTATCAAGTCTTTTTTTAGTAGCTTGTAAGTCTTCTAAAGCGTAGTTAAAATGCGCTCTATAATGCACACTTAAAAGATAAAATCTCAAAACCTCTCCACTAAAAAGTTTTAAAGAATCTTTTAGAAAAAAGCTATTTCCCAGGCTTTTGCTCATTTTTTCACCATTAATTTGCACAAAGCCATTATGCAGCCAAAAATTAGCCAACTCATGATTGTTTTTACAACGACACTGACAAGCTTCATTTTCATGATGAGGAAAAAGTAAATCTATGCCTCCTGCATGAATATCAAGTTTATCTTTAAAAATACTTTCTATCATCACAACGCATTCTGTGTGCCAGCCTGGTCTTCCTTTACCAAAACTTGCAGGATAAAATTTTTCATCAAATTTCCATAAAACAAAATCGCTATCATTTTTTTTGGCTACACTTTCTTCTAAGCGTGATTGATTATCTTCTAAATTTCTTTTAGAGATATAAAAGTATTTATCATCTTTGCTGGTATCAAAATAAATTCCATCTTCAAGTTTATACGCTAGGTTTAATTCTGAAAGTTTTTCTATATATATAATCATTTGCTCAATATAAGCTGTAGCCTTTGGCTTAAAGTTAGGTTCTAAGATATTAAGCGCTTGCATATCCTCATCATATCTTTTAATATAAAAATTTGTAATTTCTTCTAAGCTTTTACCACTTTCTTGCATTTTTTTTAAAATTTTATCATCAATATCAGTGTAATTTCTAGCAAAAATCACTTCATAATCACTTGCTAGTAAAACTCTTCTTAAAAAATCAAAACAAACACTACTTCTTGCATGTCCTAAATGTGCATCATCATATACAGTAGGTCCGCATAGATAAATGTTTGCTTTTTTTGCCTCATTTGGGATAAATTCGCATTTTTTCTTTAAAACACTATCAAAAAAAACCATTAAAATAAACCTTTAAAAAAATGATAAATTCCAATTAAAAATTGTATTAAAATATCTTTAATTTCAAATAAGCCTAGAGCAAATAAACTTAAAAATACTATACTAATAAGCCAAAATTTAACCCTAAAAATACCCCAAAGATTTTTAAAGCCAAATTCTTTAATATTAGCATATAATAAATAAAAAGCACTAATAGATGAAGCTAATGCAATGCCTAAGCTCTTATAAGTTTCTTCTTTGATAAGTAAAATAATCGCTACGCTAAAAAATGCTGATATAAAAAGTGTTTTAAAGGCGATTACAGCGGCTATTTTTTGTTTAAATTTAGCATAAAGCCACAAAGAGAAAAGTTTTTGCAAACCAAAAGGTAAAAGTCCTAAAAGATAAGCTTGTAATAAAAATGCAGTGATTTTTGTATCTTCTTGATTAAAATTTCCTCTTTGAAATAAAAACTCCACAATTTCTTTAGCTAAGATAATCCCAACTATACTAGCTAAAATCAAAAGCACACTTAAATATTCAAAAGCTTTTTGCATAAAAGCTAAGGCTTTTTGTTCTTCATTTGCTTTTAAATGTCTTAGTATTTTTGGAAAGCTTACTTGACTTAGAGCGATTGCAAAAAGAGCTAAAGGAAGCTGAAAAACTCTGTTAGAATAATACAAATACGAAATACTTCCAGCCATTAAAAAACTAGCTATAGTAGTATCTAATAATGAACTAATTTGATTTGCCGAAGAGCCTAAAAGTCCATGGGTAAAAGTAGAATGAAATTTATCTAAACTAGTCTTTGTTTTTTTAAGTTTTATGCTTAAATACATGCTTTTTAAAATTCTAGTATTTTTTAAAGCAAAAATATGCCATATAAGTTGAGCTAAACCACTTAAGACAGTCGCATATGAAAAATAATACAAGGCCTCTAAAGGCTCATCTTGATTGACAAAAAAACCTGCAATCACAACAAAAAGATTAAAAAATGAAGCAGAAAAAGAAGTGATGAAAAAATTTTGTTTATAATTTAATAAAGAGCCTAAAAAAGTTACCAAAAAAATAAAAAACAAATACCAAAAATTAATAGAAACCAAAGGCGCAGCCAAGATAATTGTTTCTTTATTAAAGCCAAAAGCAAAAATCTTTGTAAAAAATTCAGCAAAAAAACTCACTAAAATACAGGTTAAAAACACTATAATACTAAATTGCAATAAAACATTTATACAAAAAGCACCTTTTTTACTTGCTTTTAAAAAACTTGGTAAAAAAGCTTGTCCAAAGGCCCCTTCTGCAAAAATTCTTCTAAAAAAAGCAGGCATTTTTAAAGCCACAAAGAAAATATCGCTATAAATTCCAGCTCCTAAGTACAAAGCTAAAACAATATCTCTTAAAACGCCCATAATCCTAGAAAATAAAATTCCTAAGGCATTGATGATGAAATTTTTAAAAACAATATTTTTTCTCATTAATTTTCATTCTTTAAACATTAGTTTGAGTATTATAAAATTTTTAATAGAGCTAATTTTAACTAAATTTTGATTTTATTTTTGCTAAAATCAAAATTTTATATATAATAAGGAAGCTTAAGCTATGGAAGAAAAGAAAATTTTATACACTAAAGACCCTTATAGAGAGCTTTTAATATTTGCTTCTGAAAATAAATGTGAAGTTGATGAACTTGATTTTAGGTTGTTAAGTTTTAGTACTTCTTATACTTATGATAATCAAGAATGGATAAAAGTTAATGAAAAAGAGTTGAAAATTTTTGAAGAAGATGAGAAATTTTTAAATCATGAATTAAATATAGAACAAGAATATAAAATAGAAATTTATTTTAAAAAATTTGCACGCATTTCAACTTTTGAAGTTAGTTTATATACTAATGAGCTTTGTACTTTATTAAAAGCCAGCGTTAAAGCTAGTGAAACTATTGCTTTTCATGACAAATTAGCTCTAGAGCTTTTAGAAGCTATTTATAAAGTGATGATAAAAGAGAAATACTTGCTTGGATTTAGAATTTTTGACTTTAAAAAGCAAATTATTGATTTTAATGCTAAGATTAAAGAGAAGCAAAAATTTGATTTTGAAGTTGAATTTGAAGTATGTAAAGGAATTAATCCGCAAGAGCCTACAAATGAAGAAATAAAATATCATTATTTAGAAAATCTAAAAAAGTATAACGATGTGATGAATAGAAACTATGTAGCACCTATAGGAAAAGATGAGGTGGCTATTGAGAGAATCAAGCCAAAAGAGGGTAGCGATGGCAAGGATTTAAGATTTAAAATTTTAAAAGCACTTCCACCAAAAATAAATAAAGAAAAAGTTGTTTATTCTGATAAATTTGAAGTTAAAGAAGATGATGAGAGTATAAAATATATTGCTAAAAAAGATGGTTTTATTATACAAAGAAAATCCATTTATGAGATAGAAAATTATTTAGAATTTAGTAAAGTTGATTTTAAAAGTACAGGTTCTATTTGGGCGGGTTTTGATAAGCAAGTTATTATTGTGATTAAAAATACAAACACTCTAGAAGATGCAATAGGTCCTAGAATTACTGTTGAGGCTCAGGAATTAGAAGTTACTGGTAATATGGCTCAAGATTCTGTTTTAAGAGGTAAAAAGATAATTCTTAAAGGCAATATGCATCATAAAAGCACTATTATAGGACAAAAGGTTGAGGTTAATATCTTAAGAGGATATTGTGAGGCTGAGGAGATTTTTGCTGAAACTTTGGAAAATGGCTCTATCAAGGCTAAAAAAGTAAATATTAAAAAGGCTATGGGCGGAGAGATTATTGCTGATGAAATTTACATACAAGAACTCGGCGGAAATTGTTTATGTAGTGCTAAAAGTTTAATCCATGTTGAAAAAATTCAAGGCAGTGGAAATAAATTTATAATTCAAGATCTTAAAGCTTTTGGAGAAGAAAAAAGCGGAGAAGAGATACTAATACATGTTGATGGATTGAAAAAAGAACAAGAAAATTTAGTTAAAGAAATAGAAGAGACTAAACACACAATCAATATAAGTAAAGACTCCATACGAATTTTACAGCAAAAAGTAAAAGAATTAATGAGTGCAAAAAGAGCTATACCGCAAGCTTATAAAGCTACTATTAAAGATTTTAATCAAAAGATTGAAAATCTAAGTATTTTTGCCAATAAAATAGAATCTTTAAAAGAAGAAGAAAAAGCAAATATGGAAAAGCTTAAGAAAATTCAAGAAAAACTTTTAAAATCTAAGATTATTAATAAAAGTGGAAAATGGATGGATTTAAATGAAATTAAATTCATTTTGTTAAATCCTAGAAAAGAATTAAGCTATTATCCTCATGATGAAGAAAAAATTCAATGTTTTGAGCTTCAAAAAATTAATACAGAAAATGAGATGGAACTTTTTGAAATTCGTGCTATTAGTAATTACAAGGAAGAAACTAAATGATAGTGGCAATTGAAGGAATAGTGAGTAAAAAAGAACCTACTTTTGTAGTTTTGAAAACTTCAAGTGGGGTAAGTTATGGTGTTTTTGTTTCGCTTTTTTGCTCAAGTAATTTTGAAAAAGATCAAAAGATTGAGTTTTTAATCACACAAATTATCAAAGAAGACTCTCATAAATTATATGGATTTTTAGATATAAATGAGCAAAAAATGTTTGAATTATTAATCAAAATTAGTGGTATAGGAGCAACTACTGCTATGGCACTTTGCTCAAGCTTAGATACTAATACTTTTTATGCAGCTTTGCAAAGTGGCGATGAGAGTGTATTTAAAAAAGTTCCTGGTATTGGTCCAAAGAGTGCAAAAAGAATTATAGCTGAGTTAAGTGATACAAAAATCAATATAGAAAATTCTAATCAAGACCAAGCACAAGCTTTGGCAGCTTTACTTTCACTTGGTTTTAAACAAGAAAATATTTTAAAGGTTTTAAGAACTTGTGAGAGTAAAAATACTAGTGAGCTTATTAAAGAGGCTTTGAAAAAATTAGCATAATAAAAGGAAAAATATAATGATATATGGTGTAATTTTTGGCGCAAATTCTTATGAGCATGAAATTAGCATTGTAAGTGCTGTGGTATTAAAAAAAGTACTCAAAGCACAAAAAAAATTTATATTTTGTGATAAAAATAAGGAATTTTTTCTTATAGATGAAGAAAAAATGAATGCAAAAACTTTTAGCAGCGGTGCTTATAAAAAAGAAAAAGCCTTGGTGCTAAAGCAGGGTGGGTTTTTTATAAAAACTATGTTAGGTGAGAAAAAACTTGACATTGATATAGCGATAAATATCATACATGGAAAAGATGGTGAAGATGGCAAAATAGCTGCTTTGTTTGATTTTTATGGTATAAAATACATAGGCCCACGCATAGAAGCTAGTGTTTTATCTTTTAATAAGGTTTTAACTAAACTTTATGCACAAAGCGTAGGGGTGAAAACACTTGATTATAAGGTTTTAAATTTGCATAAAGAGCAAAATGTATCTTTGGATTTTCCTTGTATTTTAAAGCCTGCAAGATTAGGTAGTAGTATAGGTATAAGCATAGTTAAAGATGAAAGCGAGCTTAAGTATGCCAAAGATGTTGCTTTTGAATTTGATGAGGATGTTGTGATAGAACAATTTGTAAGTAATATTAAAGAATATAACTTAGCAGGTTGTATGATAGATGAAAAAATGGAATTTTCTATTATTGAAGAGCCTAGAAAAAATGAAATTTTAGATTTTGAACAAAAATATTTAGGTTTTTCAGAAAGTTCTAAAGTAAGTGAAGCAAATATTAGTGAAGAATTAAAACAAAAATTAAGGGATAATTTTACGAGAATTTATAATCCTTTATTTAAAGGAGCTTTGATTCGCTGTGATTTTTTTGTGATAGATGATGAGGTTTATTTAAATGAGATCAATCCAAATCCAGGATCTTTAGCAAATTATTTATTTGAAGATTTTACTAATACAGTTGATAATTTAGCAAAAAGTATAGAACTAGAAAAGCAAATTAAGATTGATTATGCTTTTATTCACAGCATTAATGGACAAAAAGGTAAATTATAATCATGGCTACTTTTAGCAAAGATGAAATTTATACTGCAACTGAAGTGGTAAGAAATTTCAGCACTATGCTTGAAAAAACAAAAAAAAGTGAAAACGGTAGAGTGGTGATTGTGAAAAACAATAAATTTGAAGCCGTGCTTTTGAACTTTGAAGAATATGAGCGTTTAAATGAGGCTGTAATGCTTTTAGAAAAGATTTACAAAGATAAAAAAGGCTAGAAATGGCAAAAACTAGAGTATATTCTAATGGGTATTTTTATAATTTAAGTTATGAAATCATCAATCCAAAATGTGAAAAAATAATTCTTATTTTACATGGTTGGGGTGCTAATAAAGAGCTTATGAAACAAGCTTTTGAAAAGCCTTTGAGTGATTTTAAGCAAATTTATTTAGATTTACCTGGTTTTGGAAATTCAAGTATAGATGCACCTATGGATTCTTATGCTTATGCAAAGGTTGTAGAAGACTTTTTAACTACGATAGAGCAAAAAACAGATTATTTAATGGGGCATTCTTTTGGCGGAAAAGTTGCGACTATTATGTGCCAAAATGCTAATTTTCAAGGTTTGATTTTGCTTTCTAGTGCAGGCGTGGTTTTACCAAAAAGTTTTAAAGTGAAGTTTAAAATAGCCTTGTTTAAAATTTTGAAAAATCTCCCTTATGGGGATTTTTGGAGGAAATTTTTTATTAGTAAAGACGCTCAAGGCATGAATGAAGTGATGTATGAAACCTTTAAAAAGGTTGTTAATGAAAATTTAGAAAATGAATTTCAAAAGCTTAAAAATCCTATTTTGATTTTTTGGGGTAATGAAGATAAGGCTACACCTTTAAAAAACGGAGCAATTATCCATTCTTTAGCACAAAAAGGGAAATTTTTTGCATTAGATGGGGATCATTTTTTCTTTTTAAAACATGCTGATTTTATAAATGAAAAAATACATGAGGAATTTTTTAAAAATGATTAGTATGATAGCTTTTTTAAGTTTGAATTTTTTACTTGGATTTTATCTGATTTTAGCCTTACAATGGTACTCTTATAAATTTTCACGCATAATTTTACACTTTTCCAAACCCTTATGGCATTTGTATTTTTTAATAATTCCTTATTTTGCTTTTGTGTTTTCTTTATATAGTGGAAATTTTTATTTATATTTTATAGTTTTTGCTCTATCTTTACTATATGGTGGATATTTATATAAAAATTTAGATAAAAAGCTAGTTTTTACTGCTAGGATTAAGCGTTATTTTTTATTTTTGTTACTTTTTAGCTTGATTTTTATACCATTTTTTTGGATCGGTTTAGAAGCTTTAGTAGTTACATTTTTATTAAGCTTTTTTGTGGAAAAAATTAATCAGAAAAGTTTTATAAAAAAAGCAAGTAAAAAGATTTGTGATAATCCAAATTTAAAAATTATTCTAATAACTGCAAGTTTTGGAAAAACAAGTATAAAAAATTTTTTATACGAACTTTTAAAAGATGAGTTTAAGTGCTATAAGACTCCAAGAAGTGTTAATACTTTTATGGGTATAGTAAAAGATATCAATGAAAATTTGGAAAATAATACTGAAATTTATATCGTAGAAGCTGGTGCAAGAGAGCAAAATGATATTTTAGAAATTACAGAGTTTTTAAATCCTCAAATTTGCATAGTAGGTGAGATTGGTTTGGCACATTTGGAATATTTTAAAACTCAAGATAATATCCGCAAAGCTAAGTTGCAAGCTTTAAAATCCAAGCGTTTAGAAAAATACTTTTTACACTCAAGCACCTTATATGAAAATGAATTTTATGATGAGTATTTAAGTGATGTTAGGGCAAGTTTGGAAGGATTGGATTTTAAAATAAGATTAGATGATAGTATTTATGACTTTCATGCAAATTTACTAGGTGCTTTTAATGCTTATAATATTAGCGTGTGTATTTTGCTTGCACATTATTTAGGAATTAAAATAGAAAATATTACAAAAAGCGTATCGAATTTAAAGGCAGTAGAACATCGCTTGCAAGTGATTTCTAAAGAGCCTAAATTTATCATAGATGATGGCTTTAATGGAAATTTTAAGGGTATGAGTCAAAGCTATGAGCTTTGTAAAAGCTATCAAGGAAGAAGAGTTTTAGTAACTCCTGGTATAGTTGAAGTTAATGAAGAAGAAAATATAAAATTATGTAAAATTATTAATGAATGTTTTGATTTTGTGATTATTACTTCAGAGGCTAATAGCGCGATTTTACAAAAACATATCACATTAGATTTTTATGTATTAAAAGAAAAATCTCAACTTGTGCAAACTTTATCAAGATTAACTCAAAATGGGGATTTGATTTTATTTTCCAATGATGCGCCAAGTTTTATGTAAAACCATTTAGCTTAAAAAGGCCAAATGGTCTCCATAAATTTTGTCCCCCAAGGCTTGCGTGTAGATTTGTCTATATCGCCTTCGGTTTTATAAAGAATCTTTGCATCAGCTATATATTTACTATCTATCATATTATCTTGAGAAATATCATAAGGTCTTATAACCCCACTTAGTTGAATGATTTGTTTTTCTCCATTGATTAAAAGCTCACGACTTCCTTCTATAAAATAATTTCCATTAGATAAAACCTTAATTACTCTAGCAGAAATTGTAGTTTGGAAATTTTCACTTCTAGTTTGGCTTCCTGTGCCTTGATATTGTGAAGTACTTGCTGTGGTATAGCCTATATTTGTATAGTCATTAACAAAATCTCTAACTTTGCTAAGTCCAGCACCTGTAGTTATTTGTCCACCGCCTAAATTTACATTGTTGTTTTTGCTTGTAGATTTAGAGCCTTGTGAATTTTGTGTAGCATTTTCTCTAATGACTACGGTTACCAAGTCATTTACATTCATTGCTTTTTTATCAGAAAATAAAGGGTTATCTCCTTTACCAAACAGCGATCCAGGATTGCTTTGAGTATTATGATTTTGCTTAGGAGCTAGTTCTTCTACATAAGTAGGTGGTTTCATATTAATATGTGGATCAACTGTGGCACTACAGCCAAACATTACAAAAGGTAACAAGTAAAAATTAACATTTTTAAATTTCATAGCTTTATAACCTTATATTATTATGATGAATTTTAAAATAATTATATTATAAAAAACAATTATTTTGTTAAATAAAGAGGAAAAAATGAAATCTATGTTTTTATTAAACTGCATTGATGAAAAATTTTTGCAGCAGTATTTAGAAAAGGTACGAGGTAAAATAGCTTTTTACTTTCCTGTTTTTTGTGAAAAAAATAAAGAAAAAATTACTTCATTTTGCACAAAAAGAAATCTTAAAATAGATTTTTTTAGTAGTTTTGAAAAAAATGAGTATCAAGGTAAATTCACTCAAAATTTAAATGATTTTTTTAAAAAAATTATTGAAGATTTTGAGAAAACAAAAAAAGAAAATGATTTTACTATAGTAGTTGGAGTAGATGATTTTGGCTTGATGGGGGATTTAAGTTTAAATATAGCCTTAGCTAAAGAGCTAAACACTCCATTGTATGCAAAAAGTCAAGATGAAAATCATACTATGTTAAATTTTTTACTAAGCCAAAAGCTTAGTGACTTTGTTTTGTTAAAAGAAAATGAAGATTTTACTCAAGATTTATTACAAGAATATACTTATAAAACTCAGGCAAGATTTTCTTATGAGCTTTTTGAAAAAGCAAAAGCAGATAAAAAAATAGTAGTTTTACCTGAAAGTTTTGATGAAAGAGTATTAAAAGCTAGTGAATTTTTAATACAAAATGAAATTGTTGATTTGATTTTGCTAGGTGATAGCAATGAAATTTGTACGAAAGCCAATAGTTTAAATATCAATATCGATGGTGTGCGTATTATAAATCCTAAAAATTCTCAATATAATGAAGAATTTGAAGAGCTTTTATATGAAGCTAGAAAAAGCAAAGGTATGAGTAAAGAAGAAGCTAAAAAACTCGTGCAAGATAAAACTTATTTTGCGACTTTACTTGTACATACTCAAAAAGCCCATGCTATGGTAAGTGGTGCAAGTACAACTACTGCTGAAACTATTCGTCCTGCTTTGCAAATTATCAAAACAAAACCTGATGTGAGTTTGGTTTCTGGTATGTTTTTTATGTCTTTAGAAGATAAGGTTTTGGTTTTTGCTGATTGTGCTGTTATGCCAAATCCAACCCCTGAACAACTTGCTGAAATTGCTTATGTGAGTGCAAATAGTGCTAAAGCTTTTGGACTTGAACCTAAAGTGGCTTTACTTTCATATTCTAGTGGAGATAGTGGGAGTGGAGCTAGCGTGGATGCAATTAAAGAAGCTACTAAAATAGCTAAAGAAAAATATCCTCAACTTGAGCTAGAAGGTCCTATACAATTTGATGCAGCATATGATATGCTAACAGCAAAAAGTAAAATGCCAAATTCTAAAGTAGCAGGAAAGGCAAATGTATATGTGTTTCCTGATTTAAATGCGGCAAATATTTGCTATAAAGCAGTACAAAGAACAGCAAATTCTTTAGCTATTGGCCCGATTTTACAAGGTCTTAAAAAGCCAATTAATGATTTAAGTAGAGGTTGCTTGGTGGAAGATATTGTTAATACTGTGATTTTAAGTGCTATTCAAGCACAAGAATAAGGAGAAAAATGAAAATATTAGTTTTAAATTCAGGTTCATCTTCAATTAAATTTAAGCTTTTTGAAAAAGATGAAGCCCTAGCATCTGGTTTAGTGGAAAAAATAGGCGAGCAAAGCTCTAAAATAGAACTAAAAGATCTAAAAAGTGGTCAAAAATACCAAAAAGAATTAGCAATTAAAGATCATGAGCAAGGTATTGAATTAGTAAATGAATTATTTTCTCAAAGTGGAATTTTACATGATTTAAATGAGCTTGATGGGTGTGGACATAGGATAGTTCATGGAGGTCCAAATTTAACTAAACATTGTTTAGTAGATGATGAAATTTTAAAAGAAATTGATAGGGTTTCTCATATAGCACCTTTACATAATCCTGCACATTTAATAGGTATTAAAACTATGATAAAAGCAGCTCCAAAAGTTCCCAATGTGACAGTTTTTGACACAGCTTTTCATCAAAGCATGCCTGATTATGCTTATATGTATGCTTTGCCTTATGAGTTTTATGAAAAACACCAAGTTAGAAAATACGGCTTTCACGGTACTTCACATTCTTATGTAAGTAAACAAGCTGCACATATACTTGGTAAAAATATTAATGAATTTAATGCAATTAGCGCTCACCTTGGAAATGGTGCGAGTGTTTGTGCTATAGAAAATGGAAAATGCGTAGATACTTCTATGGGTTTTACTCCACTAGAAGGTTTGATTATGGGAACTAGATGTGGTGATATTGATCCTGCTGTATTGCCATTTTTAGCAAAAGAATTAAATTTAAATCCATCTGATTTAGATACTATAATGAATAAAAAAAGTGGTGTTTATGGAATTTGTGGGTTTAATGATTTTAGAGATATTGAAGCGCAAATTGAAGAAAATAACGAAAAAGCAAGACTTGCTCTTGATATGTTTTGTTATCGTTTGAGTAAATATATTGGCTCATATTTTGCGATTTTACCTAGAGTCGATGCGTTGATTTTTACAGCTGGTATTGGAGAAAATGATAATATTGTTAGAGCAAAAGTTTGTCAAAGACTAGCACATTTGGGATTTGATATAGATTTAGATAAAAATACACAACTTAGAAATGGTGAGATTAATAAAAAAGACTCTAAAATTAAAATTTTAATTGTTCCAACAGAAGAAGAATTAGAAATAGCTAAAATTACCACAGAACTTATTAAAAAATAAATAACCTTGAGTTTTAAACTCAAGGTTTGTTTTAAAATGCAGGAACTACGGCACCTTGGTATTTTTCATTGATAAAATCTTTTACTTTTTGACTTTGCAAAGCCTTTATTAAAGCTTTGATTTTAGGATTATCTTTATTATCTTGTGTAGTTACTAAGATATTTGCATAAGGACTTTCTTTACTTTCTATTAAAATAGAATCTTTTACAGGATTTAAATTTGCCGATAAAGCATAGTTTGAATTAATCACTGCAAAATCAACATCATCTAAAGCTCTTGGAAGTTGTGCTGCTTTTAACTCTTTAAATTTGATATTTTTTGGATTATCTTTAATATCAAGTGGAGTTTTTAATGCGATATTTTTAAAACTAACTAGTTTAGTACTAGCGATAATATCTAAAGCTCTGCTTTCATTTGTCGGATCATTTGGTACAGCTATAGTAGCATTTTGTGGAAGATCTTGGATATTTTTATATTTTTTAGAATAAACAGCCATTGGTTCGATGTGAACTTTTGCAACGCTAATTAATTTTGTGCCTTTATTGGCATTAAACTCATCCAAATAAGGTTGGTGTTGGAAGAAATTCGCATCAAGTTCTTTACTATCTGTACTAAGATTTGGTAAAACATAGTCATTAAATTCTTTAATTTCTAATGTGTAACCTTCTTTTTTTAATAAATCTTTAGTTTGTTCTAAAATTTCAGCATGAGGAACAGGTGTTGCACCTACAGTGATAACTTCATTAGCAAATAAACTTGCACCTAAAATTGTGCTTACAGCGAGCAATTTTAACAATTTCATATTAACTCCTTTTTTATAGTTTTTTAAAATGTTTGATTATATTGTAAAAATATTAATAAGATGAGAAAAGTTTTATTTTTGTTTGTTTTTATATTCTTTAGAAAAGCATTTAAGTTCTTTTATAAATTTTATATAACCACCTTTATACCAACTTTTTTGAGCATTAATAAGGGCTTTTCCAATTTTATAAGAATAAGTATTTTGATTTTTAATACCTTCGCTTTTGTAATCATCATAGCTTGATAAAGGTGGAAGTTTAAGGTAAGGTTTTGTTTTCAAATCTTTTTGGTATTGTTTAGCTAGTTTTGTGTGTTTGTAATAAATCTTTAGTAGAGTAAAAGGTAAAAAAGGAATTTTTTTCTTATTCTTAGCACACTCTATAAAGGCATAACCTAGTTTGTATGATAAATGATATCTTGTGCGTTGGATGGATTGCTTATTGTCTTTGTGAAAAGAGCCTATATATTTACTTCCTCCAAATTTTAACCATTTTTCATAATATTCTTGCCATTTAGGCCATGTTTGATTGCAAAATTTACTATTCCAAAAACGACTGTTGGTGCCACAAGCATGAACTATAGAAGCATTTTGTGTAAGATTTGTAAGATAATGAGTACTTCCAGTGTATTTGTCTTTTAAATCTTTGACTTTAAAGTGATTTTCATAAACCATTAAGGAAAAAATTCCTTGATCTTGCCAATTTTTAGTATTTTGTGAAAGATAATTATAAATGAATTGATAACACTGTAAAGGATTTGGTATAAGATCGTTAAAGACTAAAATTCCTGTTTGATATACACGCTTATTGAAATATTTTTTTTCTAAAGGCAGTGCTGTGTGAATTAATGTTTTACCTAATCTTGCACCAAAATGATATTTTCTAGCTCTTAATTTACTAAGTTCATCTATACTTTTTAAAAGTAAAACATCAAAATCAAGATAGATAATACTTTCGCATTCATCTAAAAACTTAAAAGCTTCAAATCTTGCAAAAGCCATATGCGTCCATCTTTTTAAGAAAAATAAATTATTAATATCGTTTTGATTTTTATCAAGAGTGGTTAAAAAATCTTCTTGGGTAAAAAGAATAAATTTAATTGTTTTATTTTTAACAATTTTTTGCATGATATTTTGATCATTCAAGCTAAAACCATCATGTAAAATATAAAATATATCTACCTTTTCGCCCATAACATCCATGATGTTAATGAGCAAGGTTCCTATGGTAAAACTTGAATTTTTAGTCGCTGCTAGTAAGATACCAAGTTTATGTTTCATTGTTTATCTTTTGGTGATTTTATAAAGAATATTTCCTATAAATTGTATGATTTGAACTAAAACAATTAAAACCACAACAGTTTGAATCATAATATCAGTTCTAAAGCGCTCATAACCATAGCGAATGGCCACATCACCTAAACCACCACCACCAACAGTTCCTGCCATAGCAGAAAAACCAATAACAATAATCAAAATTAAAGTAATACCATTAATAATACTTGGTAAAGCCTCGCTAAACATAACTTTAAAGATAATTTGTGTTTTACTAGCTCCATAAGATCTTGCTGCTTCAATGATAGCAGGATCAATTTCTTTAAAAGCACTTTCTATCATTTTGGCTAAATAAGGTGCAATTCCTATGGTAAGTGGTACTATGGTAGCAGTTGTTCCTATGCTAATACCAATGAGATATTTTGTAAAAGGACTTAAAACTACAATAAGTACTAAAAATGGAAAAGATCTTAAAATATTAATGATAAAATCAAGCACACTGTAAATGCTTTTATTTTCCCATAAGCCACCTTTATCAGTTACAGTAAGCACAATTGCAGGGATAAGTGCGATTAAAAAGGCTAAAAAAGTGGCTGTAAAACTCATATAAAGAGTTTCTAGTAATGCTGGATAAAGTATATTTTCAAAATTTCTTAAAATTGTTTCTAAGTTCATTACACAAGCTCCCAAATAACGCCATTTTCTTGTAAATAATTTAAAACTTTTTCTTGATCTTTAGCTTCTATATTGATTACCAAATTTCCCAAAGCATTGTTGTTTAGTTTTTCTATCTTACCCCAAACTATATTAAAATCAATATTTAAACTTCTAGCCATATGAGTGATTATGCTTTGGTTTGCCTTTTCTTTGCAAAAGTATAAGCGCACATTGACTCCATTTTGTGGTAAAAAATCACTTTCTCCTAGAAATTCACGCATTTTTTCACTTGGTTTTAAGAATAAATCTTCGATTTTCCCTTGACCTATGATTTGTCCATGCTCTAGCAATACAGCTTTTTGTGCTATTTGTTTTACTGCTTCCATTTCATGGGTTACTAATACTACACTGATGTTAAATTCTTGATTGATTTTGGCAATAAGTTCTAAAATATTATTTGTAGTATTTGGATCAAGCGCAGAAGTAGCTTCATCACTTAGTAAAATTTTAGGATTTAAAGCAAGGGCTCTAGCTATGGCTACTCTTTGTTTTTGCCCACCACTTAGCTCATTTGGATAAGCTTTGCTTTTAGCTAAAAGTCCCACAAGATCTAAAAGTTCATTAACTCTTTTTTGAATTGTGCTTTTGTCAAAATTATGAATTTCTAAAGGCATAGCTACATTTTCAAATACATTTTTTCTACTCATAAGCGCAAAATGCTGAAAAATCATCCCTATATCTTTTCTAAATACTCTTAACTCTTTTTCTTTTAAAGTAGCTATTTCTTTACCAAAAACTTCCACACTACCGCTTTGATAATTTTCTAAACCATTAATACATCTTAGCAAAGTTGATTTTCCTGCCCCGCTGTGTCCAACAAGAGCATAAATTTCTCCTTCTTTAACTTCTAAAGAAACATCATTTATAACTAATTCTTTGCCATAATATTTTTTAAGATTTTGTATTTTTATCACTTATTAGCCTTCTAAATTAGAAATTTCATCATTGATTTTTTCAAGTTGAGCTTTAATATTTTCAAGTTGAGCTTTATTTTGTTCAACAACCGCAGCCGGTGCATTAGAGATAAATTTTTCATTTTTCATCATAGTATCTAGCTTGTTAAATTCTTTTTCAAGTTTTGTTTTTTGACTATTAAGTCTATTTAAAACACCGCTTAAATCAAGATCTTGAGTTGGTATAAATACTTCTAAATTCTCGCTTACATCTCTAATGGATTTTTCTAAATTTGTATTGATAAACTCGATGTTTTCACATTTTGCAAGTGTTGAGATGAAATTGGTGTAATTTTTTAACTCAGCCATTAAACTCTCATCGTTTAATTTTATACAAGCTTTTTGAATTTTTGCATTTGCAAGCTCTACTAGGGTTTTTGCACGGCGTAAACTCACTATACTTTCTATAATGATATTAAATAATTTTTCTATTTTTTCATCTCTAGAATTAAATTTAGGATATTTTGAAATCATTATAGATTCATGAGTTTGAATAGAGGTTTTACTTAACTCATGGTATAAATACTCACTAATAAATGGCATAAAAGGATTTAAAAGTTTTAATGCTTCTTTAAAAATACTTCCAAGTTCTTTTATACTTGATTTTTCAGCCTTGCTAAGCTCAATCCCCCAATCACAAAATTCATCCCAGAAAAATCTATACAAAGTATTTGCCACATCATTAAAACGGTAGTTGTCTAAATTTTCTCTTGTTTCTTTTACGCATACTTCAAAACGAGATAGCATGTATTTTGCCAAGTTAGTTTGAATTTTGCTTTTATCTAAATCTTCAAATTTTTCTTCATTTAAGAGTAAAAATTTACTTGCATTATAAAGCTTGTTGGTAAAATTTCTAACTTGTATGAGTTTGTCATTACTTAACTTTATATCTCTACCTTGGATAGCTAAAAGAGCAAGAGTAAAACGCAAGATATCAGCACTATATTCATCCACGCTTTGCACAGGATCAATGACATTACCTAAAGACTTACTCATTTTTCTACCTTGCTCATCTTTAACCAAAGCATGCAAATATATATCTTTAAAAGGAAGTTCACCTAAGGCATTAGTGCTTTGAAACATCATTCTAGCAACCCAGAAAAATAAAATATCAAAACCAGTGATTAATAAAGAATTTGGATAAAAGTCTTTTAAATCATCTTCATGCCAAAGTGTATTTTTACCCCAGTCTTTATTACCCCAACCTAAAGTACTCATAGCCCAAAGACCTGAAGAAAACCAAGTGTCTAAAACATCAGGATCTTGTTTGAAATTAGTGCTTTGGCATTTTGGGCATTGGCTTGGAGTTTCTTCACTTGCCCATTCATGAGAGCATTCACAGTAATACACAGGAATTTGATGACCCCACCAAAGTTGTCTTGAAATACACCAATCTTTTAAATCTCTCATCCAAGCATTAAAACTATTAATCCAATGTGCAGGGTAGAATTTGCTTCCACCAAGATTAACTTTTTCTATGCTTTCTTTTGCAATTTCATTTTTTACAAACCATTGTTTAGAAATATAGGGCTCAACCACATTTTTACAACGATAACAATATCCCACTTGATTAGTGTAATCTTCTATTTTTTCAACAAAACCTTTTTCTTGTAATTCTTTTATAATAACATCTCTTGCTTCTAATCTTTCTAAGCCTTTAAAATGCAAGCAATGTTCATTTAAGATACCTTTTTCATCAAAGATAGTAATAAATTCAAGTTTATGTCTTAAGCCTACTTCATAGTCATTATGATCATGTGCTGGGGTTACTTTCACAAAACCTGTACCAAATTCCATATCCACATGCTCATCAGCAATAATAGGAATTTTTCTATCTATTAAAGGTAAAATGACATTTTTGCCTATTAAATGCTTAAATCTTTCATCGTTTGGATTAACCATCACAGCACTATCACCAAAATAAGTTTCTGGTCTTGTGGTGGCTACTACGATATATTC
Organism: Campylobacter sp. IFREMER_LSEM_CL1890; assembly: GCF_025772045.1. Lineage (NCBI taxonomy): Bacteria > Pseudomonadati > Campylobacterota > Epsilonproteobacteria > Campylobacterales > Campylobacteraceae > Campylobacter > Campylobacter sp. IFREMER_LSEM_CL1890. Next base: position 31,477 of record NZ_JAKMRK010000011.1, read on the forward strand.
TTGAGAATTTTCTAAGAAATATTTTAAATAATATAATTTTCCTTTATTTTCTTTGTGTTCTACTTCTATATCGCTTAATGCTCCATCATGAGTGCACCAATTTACCATGTAATTTCCACGCACAATAAGCTTTTTATCATAAAGATCCACAAAGGCTTTTTTTACTGCATTTACTAAACCTTCATCCATAGTAAAACGCAAACGACTCCAAGCGGGAGTGATACCCAAAATTCGCATTTGCTTAACTATGGTACCACCGCTTTGCTCTTTCCATTCCCATACCTTTTTTATAAATTCTTCTCTACCGAGTTCTTCTTTTTTAATGCCTTGAGCTAAAAGTTGCTTTTCTACAACATTTTGTGTTGCAATCCCTGCATGATCAAGTCCTGGCTGATAAAGAGTTTTGTAACCATCCATTCTTTTATAACGCGTTGTGATATCTTGTAAAGTACAAGTTAGAGCATGACCTATATGCAAAACACCTGTTACATTAGGTGGTGGCATCATAATACAAAAGTTTTTACCTTTTTCTTGAATTTTTTCATTACCATTGATTTCAAAATATCCGCGTTCTTCGCAAATTTTATAATATTCTTTTTCTAGTGATTTATCATACATAATTGCTACCTTGAGAATGAAAATAAATTGTTATGTTAGCTTAAAATTGTTAAAGAAGTTTTGAAATTTAGAAATTAGTTATAAAAACTAATTTCTACTTTACGATTATTTTGTCTTTGAGAATCAGACTTATCTTTAGTAGGATAGGTGTCTTTTCCCAAAGATTCTATTTCTATAACCTCAGTAAAACTAAAGAAATGTTTAGCCACATTCATTGCTCTATTTAATCCTATCATATAGTTTGCAAAAGTACTACCTCTATCGTCTGCATAACCTTGAATTTTAACTCTTTTGAGTATATCTTCTCTTGCTAGATTTTGATTGATTTTTTCAAGTAGATTTTCATTGCTGTATTCACTATATCCATTTCTTTCAAATAAAAATTTCAAATCAGAAATTTTAACATCTACATAATTGTATTTTTTCTTATTTTTAGCAAAAACAATATCTTTATTATATATGCTTAGTTTCATATTGTCATTTGAAAGCATATCGATAAAAATAGTTAAATTGTAATCTTGAGAATTAATTTTAACAGGATTAATCATTTCTTTTAACATATCAACCCTATAATCACTTAAACTTTTTCCATCCAATACATAAACTTTAACAAAATCATTACTTAATCTTGGTTCATATCTGCTAGTTTTACCTTTTGTAATGTATTCTTGCATAGTATTTTTATATTTTGTTGTTTTTTCTTTTTTTACACTTGTTTGTTTGTTGTTTTCAACGAGAACTTTTTGTTCTTCTTGGGCTACTTTAGGAGTAATAGTTTCATTTTTAGAAACTTCAGCTATATTTGTTTGGGTTGTTGGTGCGACTTCTTGAGTGCTTGTATTTTCATCTATGATAGGATTATTTTGTACCGGAGTTTCTTCTTTTAAAGACTCCGGATTTATTTGCTGTGATGGATAATAAGTATTATCACTTATATTATTTCTTTCTTGATTGTATTGAGTACTTGGCGGAGTGTAGCTTTGATAAGAACTACTTTTTTTATAATCATATACATAAGTATTTGAATCATCTTCAAAATACCACATATAAAAACCAATACTAGCGCCTATTAGCACCACAAAAGCTATACTAAAAGCAATAATACTTTTCATTTTTTATCCTTTGTGAAGTCCTCAAAAGGACTTTGATTATTTATAATTTTTAATAGAATTTTTTAAAATTTCACTTGCTTTTTCAATACCTGCAAATTCTTTTACTTTTACCCATTTGTTTGGCTCAAGCATTTTATATGTTTCAAAGAAATTTTTGATTTTATCTAGGCTTGCTTTTGGTAAATCATCTAAACATTTAATATTATCATATCTTGGATCTATTTTACTTACAGGAACAGCAAGTAATTTTTCATCCATACCGCTTTCATCTTCCATTAATAATACCCCTATTAAACGACAAGGAATCACAGCTCCTGCTTGGATAGGATATTCATTTAATACTAAAACATCAATAGGATCGCCATCGTCTGCAAGAGTATTTGGTATAAAACCATAGTTTGCTGGATAAAACATAGCTGAATACATCACGCGATCAACCATGATGGCTCCGCTTTCTTTGTCAAGTTCGTATTTAATGTTTGATCCATAAGGAATTTCAATAACTGCATTAAGTTTATTTGGTACTTCTCCAACTTTGATTTTGCTAATATCCATTTTTTATCCTTTATTTTAATAAATCATTGATTAAATTTTTCATATCGGCTACGATAGCTTCAATACTTCTTTCACCATTGATTACATGGTGGATATTTTCTTTAGTATAAAAATTTGTTATTTCTTCTAAAGGTTCTAAATAAACTTTCATTCTATTATTAAAAACTTCTTCGTTATCATCAGCACCTCTAGCACGCCCTAAAACTCTTTCTCTAGCAACTTCTTCGCTAACTTTAACTTCTATCACACCTTTTAAAATTACTTCACTTTGATTTTTTAATACCTTATCAAACTCAAGCATTTGTTCAACACTTCTTGGATAACCATCTATTAATATAGTATTAGTTGGTGCATTTTTTAAAGCAGTGATGATAGTATTAACTACCACTTCCAAAGGAACCAAATTTCCTTTAGAAATAAAACTATCAATAGTCTTTCCAAGTTCGCTTCCACTAGCTACTTCTGCTCTTAGCAAATCACCTGTAGAATAATGAGTAATGCTCGCATCATCTGTAGCTATGATGCTTGCATCAGTTGTTTTACCACTACCTGGTGCACCTATGATTAAAAATAATTGTTTCATTTAGTATTCTCCCTTAATCTTATACCTAGTTCTCTCATTTGTTCATTGCTTACTTCACTTGGAGCTTGAGTCATAAGACATTGCGCTCTTTGTGTTTTAGGAAATGCTATAACTTCTCTAATACTTGAAGATTTTGTTAAAAGCATGATAAGTCTATCAAGGCCTATTGCTATACCACCATGTGGTGGTGCTCCAAAACTTAATGCATCAAGTAAGAAGCCAAATTTCTTTCTTTGTTCTTCTTCATCAATATTTAAAAGCTTAAATACTTTTTGTTGGATAGGACTTTTGTGAATTCTTATACTACCACCACCTAATTCTACACCATTTAACACTACATCATGTGCAATAGAATTAATTTCTTCTAAGTCTTGCTCATCAATATTTTTTGGCATAGTAAATGGATGGTGCATTGCAGAATAGCTTCCATCATCATTTTGCTCAAACATAGGAAAATCAATAACCCACAAGAATTCTAATTTATCCTCATCGATAATTTTCATTTCATCAGCAAGGAATAATCTAAATCTGCCCATATAATCAAGCACAGTTTTTTTAATCCCTGCACCAAAAAATACTACATCACCAACTTCTAATTCACATCTTTGGATTAAAGCATTTAAGTCCTCTTCGCTAAAGAATTTACAAAGTGGGCCTTTAGGACCATCTTCTTTCATTTGTATAAATGCAAGCCCTGCTGCTCCAAATTTACGCACAAATTCTTCAAATCTTTGCATTTGGCGTTTAGAAAAAATCGTATCGCCTTTTGGAACTCTTAAAGCTTTAATACGATTTTTCTTCGTGTCTTTTGCAATATTTGCAAAAATTTCATTATTTGATTTTGCAAAAATATCAATCACATCAATAAATTTCATATCAAATCTTAAATCAGGCTTATCAGAGCCATAATTTTCCATAGCTTCTTTGTAACTCATTTGCCTAAAAGGTATGCTAATTTCTTTTCCGCAAGCTTTGAAAATATCTTTAAGTAAATTTTCTGCCATGGCTATGATATCTTTTTGCTCACAAAAACTCATTTCTATGTCTATTTGAGTAAATTCAGGTTGACGATCTGCTCTTAAATCCTCATCTCTAAAACATTTTGCAATTTGAAAATATCTATCAAATCCTGAACACATTAAAAGTTGTTTGAAAAGTTGAGGGCTTTGAGGTAGGGCATAAAATTCACCTTGATGTACGCGTGATGGTACTAAATAATCCCTTGCGCCTTCTGGGGTAGCTTTGGTTAAAATAGGGGTTTCAACTTCTAAAAATCCCATTTTTGCTAAAGAATTTCTTGTTGCTATACAAGCAGTTGATCTTAGAGCAAAATTATCATAAAGTTTTTTGCTTCTTAAATCTAAAAATCTATATTTCAATCTTAATTCTTCATTTACACTTTCATCGCCTATAGCAAAAGGTACTACAGCACTTTCATTTTCAATAGTAAGTTTATTTATAACAACTTCTATTTCTCCGGTTTTTAATTTTGGATTTACAAGTCCTTCACCGCGTGGGCGAATTTTTCCTTGTGCTATTAAAACATATTCATTTCTTACTGATGAAGCTATATTATGTGCTTCTTGATTATCTGCTGGATCACATACTAATTGTATAAGTCCGCTACGATCTCTAAGATCGATAAAAATTACACCTCCATGATCACGGTAAGAATTTACCCAACCACATAATGTTACTTCCTCGCCAACATTTTGTATGTTAAGCTCTGTATTATAATGAGTTCTCAAAATTTTTCCTTAGCTTAATTTTGTTCAATTTTGTTATTATAGTATTTTATTCTTTTGCTTAGCTAAGTTTTGTTATAATTTTTTTATGAAAAAATGTATAAATATAGAAAAAATTCAAAAAGTAGGCTTATTTTGCAGGTTAAATACAAATTTAAATGAGCAAATTGCTTTTTTAAAAACAATTTTTTTGCAAAAAAATATAGAGCTTGTGTTATTAGATCAGAAAAAAAATAATCTTAAAGATTTACAGAAATTAGATTTTTTAATTTCTCTAGGTGGGGACGGCACGCTTTTGTCTTTATGTAGGCAAGCTTATCAAGCAAAAAAGCCTATTTTGGGGATAAATGCAGGAAATTTAGGTTTTTTAACTGCTTTTTCTTTTAATGAAGTAGAAAGTTTTTTTAAAGATTTTTTTAAAAATGATTTTAAAATAGAAAAAGCTAAAATGCTTCAAATAACGCTTTGTAAAAAGAATAAAATCATTAAAAAATTTGCTTTTAATGACGCGGTTTTTTCTCGTGATAATGCTTTAATGGCAAATGTGGAAGTTTTCTTTGAAAATAAACTTTTTAATGCTTATTATGGAGATGGTTTGATTATAGCTAGTTCAAGTGGTTCAACTGCTTATAATATTAGCGCAGGTGGGCCTATAGTACATCCTTGGAGTGAAATTTTTGTTCTAACCCCGGTTTGTTCTCATTCTCTAACTCAAAGACCTATAGTTTTGCCTTATGGTTTTGAGCTTGAGTTGAAAGTTGAGCATTGTTTGTTGTATTTAGACGGGCAAGAAGTGGTTGATCCTAAAGAATATGATAAAATTCTTATAGGGCTTAGTAAAAAAGAACTTAGTTTTATACATAAAAAAGATAGAGATTATTTCCAAGTTTTAAAAGAAAAGTTAAATTGGGGTAAGTGATGATAGAAAGTATTTTAATCAAAGAAAATTTAGGTTTTAAACAAGCAAAATTAGACTTAGAAGTGGGGCTTACTGTCTTTACTGGTTTAAGTGGTGCTGGAAAGTCTGTGCTTTTTAAGGCTATTTTAGCAGCATTTGCTTTAAGTGAGAGTGAAGCTAAAATGGTGGAAGTTTTGTTAAATGATGAGCTTGAATTAGATGAGTTTGGTATTGAAAATGAAGAATTAAATGTATTTAAACTTTTAAAAGATAAAAGCTCGCGTTATTTTGTCAATAATCAACTTATTTCAAAAAAGAATTTAGCCTTACTTTCTAAGAAATTTGTAAAATATCTTTCAGCTAAGGAAAATAATGAGTTTTCAAATGAAAGATTTTTAAACTTACTTGATTTTATGCAATCAAAAGAGGATAAGAAATTTAAAGATTTTTTAAATAAATATAAAAATATTTATAAAGAATATATAGAAAATAAAATTAAATTAGAAAAAATTCAAGAAGAAGAAAAAAAGGTAGAAGAATTAAAAGAATTTACAAGCTTTGAAATACAAAAAATCCAAAGTATTAACCCAAAAATCGGCGAATTTGATGAGTTGATGAGTTTAAAAAAAAGGCTTTCTAAAAAAGACAAAATCGATGCAGCTTGGAACAGGGCAAGCAAAATTTTTGAATTAGAATCAGCAGTGATTGAAGCTTTGCAAATTAGTGATGTTGATAGTTCATTTTTTTCAGAGTGTTTAAATGAACTAAGGGTGGTGTGGGAAAATCAAAGTTTTGATGATTTTGATTTTGATATAGAAGAAGTGCTTGATAGGATAGAAAAACTTTCTTCTTTGATTTCAAAATATGGAAGTATAGAAGAAGCCTTAGAAGCTTTAGAGAAGAAAAAAGCAGAATTAACTCATTATGAAAATTTAAGTTTTGAAAAAAAAGAATTAGAAGAGAAAGTGCAAAATGCTAAAATACTTTTAGATGAGAAAAGCCAAAAATTAAGTACTTTGCGCAAAAAAAGATTAAAAGAGCTTGAGAAATTACTTAATTTCTATCTTGAAAAACTTTATATGAAAAAGATTAAATTAGAGCTTAAAGATTGTGCTTTGAGTATTTTAGGTAAAGATGAAGTGAATTTAAATATAAATGAAGCTAGTTTGAAAAATTTAAGCTCAGGTGAGATAAATCGTTTAAGACTTTCTTTTATCGCAACTGAATGCAATGTTACTAATAAAGCTAGTGGGATAATATTTTTAGATGAAATTGATGCAAATTTAAGTGGTAAAGAAGCAATGAGTATAGCTGAAGTTTTAAAAGAGCTTGCTAAGTTTTATCAAATTTTTGCAATTTCACACTTACCACAGCTTTCATCAAAAGCAAGCAATCACTTCCTAGTAGAAAAAATAGGAAATGAAAGTAGGGTAAGAAAGATAGAAAAAGAAGAAAGAGTAAAAGAACTTGCTAGAATGGTAAGCGGGGAAAATATTACCCAAGAAGCTTTAGAATTTACTAGAACTTTGCTTTAAAAACAAAAAGTAAATTTCAATATGATATAATTAGTTTTTTAAAATTATTTAAAGAGAGTGTTTTACCATGGAAGAAAAAATTTTAATCATTGATGATAATAAAATGCTAACTAAACTTTTAGCAAAAAAAGTAGAAAATACTTTAGGATTAAAGGTAGATGTTGCTTTTGATATGAATAGTGCAAAAGATTTATTGAAAAATGATTATTTTATGGCTTTTGTAGATCTTTGTTTACCAGATGCTCCTAATGGTGAAGTGGTTGATGTAGTTTTAGAAAAAAATATCCCCGCTATTGTTCTTACAGGAAGTAATGACGGACAAACTCGTAAAAAATTTATGGAAAAAGATATTATTAATTATATTCAAAAAGAAAGTGAAGATTGTATTAATGAAATGTTAAATTCTATTAGAATGCTTCAAAAAAATAATAAAACTAAGATAATTTTAGCAATTGCAAATGTAACTTTACGCGCAGAAATGAAGAAAAACTTAAACAATCAGCTTTTTAATGTTTTAGCAGCAGCTCATGGAGAAGAGGCACTAAGTTATTTAAGTGATCATCCTGATACAAAATTAGTAATTTGCGATGCTACTATGCCGGTAATTAATGGGGAAGATTTACTTGTAGAAATTCGCTCAAAATATTCTAAAATAGAACTTGGTGTGATTATGGTTGGGGATAAAGATGATGCATTAGAAGCAAGAGCTTTTAGAAAAGGTGTGAATGATTATGTGATTAGACCTTTCCAAAAAGAATCACTTAATTGTAGAGTAAATAATTGTTTAGATTATATGCAAAAATGTGTTTTGCTAGATGAGTATAGTTTAGGTAAAGATTTATTAACAGGACTTGATGATTATGCTACTTTTGAAAAAAGATTTTTAGATTATTTAGAAGATATACAAGAAAATGAAGAAATGGCGTTGGCTTTGATTGATATTGATAATCTTGCAACAATTAATTATGAATTAAGTTATGATTGCGGTGATGGAGTGATAAAATATACAGCCGAAAAGATTAAAGATCAAATTCGTGGTATGGATTTAGCTACTAGAATTGAAGATGGTAAATTCTACATTGCTTTAAAAAATATAAGCAATAAAGAGGCTTTAAAAGCTTTTTCAAATATAAGAGTTAATATTTCCAAAGAAAGCGTTTTAATAGCTTTAGACGAGGTTGATTATAGCATCTCTGTGGGGGTTGCTTTTGGTAGTAAAGGAAGCCAAATGCAAGATTTGCTCAATAACGCACAAAAGGCATTAGATTTAGCTAAGGCTAATGGAAAAAATAGGGTAGAGGTATGTTTTTAGATTGTGATTTTAGTGAAAAAATCATAGATACTCATTGTCATCTAGATAGCCAAGCTTATTTTGGATATTTAGATGAGATGTTAACGCATGCATTTGAAAATGGTGTAGATAAAATCATTATACCAGGTGCAGATATAAAAGATCTACCAAGAGCAAGAGAGATAGCACATACTTATGATAATGTGTATTTTTCTTGTGGGGTGCATCCTTATGATATAGATGATTTTGATTTAGAAGTTTTAAAAGAATTTATAGATGATAAAAAATGTATCGCAGTGGGTGAGTGTGGGCTTGATTATTATCGTTTAAATACTAATGATGATACTATTAAAACAAGACAAAAAGAAGTTTTTATAGCTCAAATACAACTAGCTATTGAATATAAAAAGCCATTGATTGTGCATGTGCGTGAAGCTAATGAAGACAGCTTTAATATTCTAAAAACATACTCAAAAGAATTACAAGGCGGTGTTTTGCATTGCTTTAATGCAAGCGAGCTTTTACTTCAACTAGCAGATGAAGGATTTTATTTTGGCATAGGCGGGGTTTTAACTTTTAAAAATGCAAAAAAATTAGTGGAAATTTTACCTAAAATTCCAAAGGATAAACTTGTTTTGGAAACAGATGGGCCTTATTTAACTCCAGAACCACATCGTGGCAAAGTAAATGATCCTATTTTAACGCATTTTGTAGCACAAAAAATATCTGATCTTTTAAAATTATCTAAAGTTGAAGTAGTAAAACTTACGAATTTAAATGCTAATCGTTTGTTTTTTCAAGGTTTATAATGAAAAAAAACTTTATATTTTTTATATTAGTATTATTATGTTTAAATGCTAAAGCCTTGCAGGTAACTCCTGAATATTATACTCAGCAAGCTCAAATTTTAAGAAATTTAGACATAGAAGCAAGCTATCTTAGTGATATGTTATTTTTAGAATTTAAAGAATCTTCTTTAAATATGCATTCTAAAACTTTAGTTGATACCATGAGAGAATTTTATAAAATCACTCCAATTATCCGTAAAATTTTAGAAAAAGAAAATATTCCTCAAGAATTTTTATATTTGGCAATTGTAGAATCTGGTTTAAAAATTCATAGTGTTTCTAGAACTAAAGCAGTAGGTGTTTGGCAGTTTATGAAGCCAACAGCACAAACTTTAGGTTTAAGAATAGATCCTTATGTTGATGAAAGAAGAGATTTAGTCAAATCAACTTATGCAGCCATTGCTTATTTAAAGCAATTAAAAGAGCAGTTTGGAAAATGGTATTTAGCAATTTTAGCTTATAATTGTGGCGATGGTAAATTACGCCAAGCTATAAAAAAAGCAAAAAGTGATGATTTAAGAATCTTGCTTGATCCTGATAAAAAATATTTACCATTGGAAACTAGAATTTTTATTAGAAAAATTCTTACTATGGCATTTTTGGCTAATAATAATGATTTTTTGATTTCACAAGATAGTGCTTTGCTTAATTATGCTCTATCGAGTGAAGTTAAAAAAATACCTGTTCCACCAAGTGTTTCTTTAAGAGAGCTTGCTAAAGTAGCTAAGATGTCTTATAATGAATTTAAGCGTTATAATCCACATTTTAATTATGACTTTACTCCGCCTGATAAAAAAGATTATTATATGTATATTCCTTTAAGTAAAAGTGTGGCTGTGGAAAATGCATTAGAGAATGTAAAGCTAGCTAAAGTGGATACAACTATTCCGCATACAAAAATTTATATAGTAAAAAAGGGTGATAGTCTTTATACTATTGCAAAAAAACATAAAATTAGTGTTGAAAGCATTAAAGAATATAATAAAATCAAAGGAAACTTGATTAATATTAATCAAAAACTTGTGTTAAAAATTAAGGAGAATAACAATGCAAAAATCAAAACTACTCAAAAATTACCAAAAAACTCTCATACAAAAGTCGTTAGTCGTTAGTTGTGTAGGGGTTTTATTTAGTGCTTGTAGTATGGTGCCTATTAGCACACCTACTGTGTATTATCCAGAAAGAGATTTTAAAAGTATAAAGCATAATAATACAGGCTTAAAAGGCACTATGAAACCTTATACTATTAATGGTAAAACATATTATCCAACCGTAGTAGAAGTAGGTGAGACTGCTGATGGTATAGCTAGTTGGTATGGACCGGGCTTTCATGGTAAAAAAACTTCCAATGGTGAAACTTATGATCAACATGCTTATACAGCAGCTCATAAAACTTTACCTATGAATACTATAGTAAAGGTAACTAATTTAAAAAATCATCGTCAAACTACCGTAAGAATAAATGATAGAGGACCTTTTGTAGCAGGTAGGATTATAGATTTATCTAATATGGCCGCAAGAGATATTGATATGATTCAAGCAGGAACAGCTCCTGTAAGACTTGAAGTAATTGGTTTTGGAACAAGTGCAAATTCAGGTTCAGTGCATACTAATTCTAATTTAGGTAGCAGTGGGGAGATTGCTGATAGTGGCCATATTTTCCAAGGTGGAGCTTTTATGGTGCAAATTGGGGCATTTAGAAATAAAAGTGGCGCAGAGTTAATAGCAAGTAGATATAAAAATTATAATTCTTATACTTCAACAATACAAACAAGTGCTAAAGATGGTTTACATAGAGTATTTTTAAAAGGCTTTAGAAGCGAGCAAGAAGCAAGGGATTTTGTTGATGGTGGTTCTTTTCCCGGTGCGTTTATAGTAAGAGAGTAAAATTATGATAGAGCTTATTTTTTTAGATGTAGATGGTTGTCTAACAGATGGTAAAATCATCTACACACAAAATTATGGTGAAATTAAAGAGTTTAATGTAAAAGATGGTGCAGCAATTGAGGCTTGGCAAAAGCTTGGCAAAAAAGTTGCTATTATTACAGGCAGGACTAGCGAGTGTGTGTATTTTAGAGCTAGAGATTTAAAAATTGATCTAGTATATCAAGGTATTAGTGATAAATTAACTTGCGCTAAAGAAATTTTAGAAAAATTAAATTTAGACTTTTCTCAATGTGCTGCTATTGGGGATTATTATAATGATATGAGCTTACTTGAAGCAGTTGCTTATAGTTTTAAGCCAAAAGATGCGCATAAGGCTTTAAAAACTGATAAAGTTTTAAACAGAAAAGGTGGTAATGGAGCAGTGAGTGAGATGATAGAAATTTTAATTGAACATAATAATATGCAAGCTCAATGGGATAAACTTTGGCGATAAAAATTTTTGCTATATTAATGAGTTTATTTGCCTTTGTTATGGTGATTTTAAGTACTCAAGATCCTTATTTGTTTGCAATAAAACCGCAAAAGGTAGATGTGGCAAATATGCAAGCTTTTGATGTGCTTGATTATGAGCTTAATACATCTGTTACAAAAGCTAGCTATCAAGCAAGTCGTTGGGTAAAATACCAAGATAAAGATATTTTTGATGATTTTAAAGTGCAAGCACTTGATTATAATTTAAGTTCGGATTTATTAGTAAGAAATGATGAAAAATCCATTTTAGAAGGTAATGTAAGTTATTTTGATCAAAATCAAACTTCTATTTTTACTCAAAAAGCAATTTATGATATGAAAAATAAAATTTTATTTTCCAATGAAAAATTTAAGGCATATATAGGGTTAAATGAGGTTTTTGGGGATAATTTTTTATATGATGTGAGTCAAAAAGAATTAAAAATTCAAGGAATAAAAGCATGGTTTTTAGAGCAATAATTTTTTTGTGTTTGTTAAATTTATTTGCATTTAGTGCTCAAAAAATAGAAGTTTATGCTAAAGATTTTTATTTGGATGAGAAAAATGAAACGAGCATATTAACCGGTGATGTGGAAGTAAAAAAAGGTAAAGATATTTTAAATTCGCAAAAATTAGTCATTTATATGAAAAATAAACAACCCATTAAGTATATAGCTACTAAAGATGCTAAATTTAAAATTATGATGAAAGATAAGATTTATCATGGAAGTGGTGATGAGTTTGTTTATAATGTAGCTAAAGATACATATGAAATTAATGGTAATGCAAAAATTATAGAAGTGCAGTCAAAAAAAGAGCTTATAGGTGATAAAATTATAGTAGATAGAAAAAATATGACTTATAGAGTAGTTAGTAAAGATAAAAAACCTGCTAAATTTGTATTTGAAGTAAAAGAATGATATTAAATGCTAAATTTTTAACTTCTGCTTCTAAAATAAATGAAGCTCCACAGCCTATATATACTGAAATTGCATTTTTAGGCCGCTCTAATGTAGGAAAAAGTTCTTTGATTAATACTCTTTGTAAGAATAAAAATTTAGCAAAAAGTTCTTCAACTCCGGGCAAAACCCAACTCATTAATTTTTTTGAAGTTGATTGTAAAAAAGATGAGGATAAATTTAAATTGATGTTTATTGATTTACCTGGTTTTGGCTATGCTAAAGTGAGCAAAAAAACTAAGGCTATTTGGAATAAAAATTTAGATGAGTTTTTAAAAGAGCGTAGTTCTATCAAACTTTTTATTCATCTAATAGATTCAAGACATGAAAATTTAGATATTGATGCAAATTTGGATTTGTATTTAGATTCTTTTATTAGAGCTGATCAAAAAAAAATAATAGTTTATACAAAAGCAGATAAGCTCAATCAAAGTCAAAAAGCAAAAATTTTAAATGTAAATAAAAATGCCATTTTAGTTTCAAATTTGAAAAAAAGTGGTATTGATAAATTAGAACAAAAAATTATTTTAGAGAGCTTAGGTTTTAATGAGGAGTAGAAATTTAGTAAAAAATAGATTTGATTTTTCTTATTTATTTTTTTATTTATCTTTGATTTTTTATCAAGTGCTAAGCTCTGTTTATTATTGGATGCCTCCTTTGTTTGGCGTGTTTTTTTGTTATATGATAGTGCTTTTAAAAGAAAAAGAAAGAACTCTTAATAAGCTTGATTTTAGATGGTATTTTTCTTTGTTTTATCTTTTATTAATTGATATTATCCATGGATTTTATCTTTTTAGTTCTTGGATAGCTTTTTTTGTTTTTTATCATCTTTTTGTTGATTGGTTTAAAAGTAAATTAAAACTAGGCCATTATTTGCTCGTTATATTTACCTTTTGTGCTTATATTTTTATCTATCTTTTTGATGTATTTTTGGCGTATTTAGATAATAGTCAAATTTTAAAATTTGGTATTGAATATCTGTGGTTTTTTGTCGTTGAAGCTTTGATTTCTTTTGTTATTTTTAAAGGGAAAATCTAATATGCGTATGCGTTTGGTGATGGGATTTATAGCTTGTTTTTTTATACTTTTACTTGCTAGAGTGTATTATATAAGCATTAAATCTAATGTTTATTATGAAGAAATAGCTAAGCAAAATGCCATTAAAACGCAATTTTTAGCACCTGTAAGAGGGCAAATTTTAGATGTTAAAGGTAGGCCCTTAGCAGTAAATAAATTAGGTTTTTCAATCTCTATAAAGCCATATTTGTATATAAAAAAGAAAAACAGAAATCTTTTAGAGCAGGAATTGCAAGTTATAGTAGATGCTTTTCCTGATTTAAACATAACTAAATTAAAACGAAATTATATAAAAGCAGATTCTTATTATAATCAAGATTATATAGAAGTGGTTCCATTTATAGAATATGATGCTATGATTAAGCATTTTACTAAGCTTAATTTGCGTGAAAATATGCAAGTTAAATCTACTACTCAAAGATTTTATCCTTATGATGCTTTAGCTAGCCATGTTATAGGTTATGTTGGAAAAGCAAATTTAAACGATATGAATGAAAATGAAATTGCAAGACTAACTAGCTATGTAGGGCGTAGCGGTATAGAGCGTTCTTATAATGAAATTTTGCAAGGTCAAAAGGGTGAAAAGGTTAGCAAAGTAAATGCGTTAAATAAAGAAATAGAAGAACTTTCTTATAAAAAACCTACTTCAAGTAATATCACTTTAAGCATTGATCTTGATTTGCAAGAATACTTGGCTAGTATTTTTGAAAATTTAGCAGGTGCTGCTATAGTAATGGATGTAAAAAGTGGAGCTATTTTAGCAGCGGGTAGTTTTCCTGAATATAATCTCAATCCTTTTGTTACCGGTATTAGTCAAGAAGAATGGGATAAACTTTCTAATGATTTAAACCATCCTTTTACTAATAAACTCATTAATGGTCTTTATCCTCCAGGTTCAGTTATAAAAATGGGAACAGCTTTAGCATTTTTAGATAGTGGAAAAGTGAATGAAAATCATAAATATTTGTGTGATTCTAACTTTGAACTTGGTGGTAGAAAATTTAGATGTTGGAAGGCTATAGGTCATGGTTATGTAGATATGACAGATGCTATTAGAGAAAGCTGTGATGTATATTTTTATAAAGGAGCTTTGGAGGTTGGTATTGACATTATTAGTTCTGTTTTTGAAAGAATAGGTTTTGGTACAAAAACAGGAGTAGATTTACCTAATGAATTTATAGGAACGGTTCCTAATAGAATTTGGAAAAAAGAAAAATACAATCAACCTTGGTATCAAGGTGAAACTTTAAATACAAGCATAGGTCAAGGTGATTTTCTTGCTACTCCTATGCAAGTGGCTAAATTTACAGCTATGATTGCTACGGCTAAAAATATCACACCGCATTTTTTACATAGTATTGATGATAATGTTACTAAGGTAAATTTTGACAATAATGAAAGTGTTTTTACGACTTTTGAATTATCAAAACTTCCACTTTTAAGGCGTGCGATGTATGAGGTGGCCAATGTTGATGGTGGAACTACAGCAAGATTTTTAAGAAATTCTCCTATTACTATAGCAGCCAAGACAGGAACAGCTCAAGTAGTTGGAATTTCCCAAAGTGAAAAAAAGCGTATTAAAGAAGAGGATTTAGAGTATTTTTTAAGATCTCATGCTTGGATTACTTCTTATGCGCCTTATGAAAAACCTCAATATGTAGTAGTAGTTTTAATCGAACATGGAAAAAGTGGTAGTAGCGCAGGCGGACCTGTACTTGCTAAAATTTATCAAAAACTTATAGATTTGGGTTATATTGATAAAAAATATATTAAGAAAAAAGCTAAATGATTAGCATTCCATCGCCATAAGAATAAAAACGATATTTGTTTTTTATAGCTTCATGGTAAAGCTCTAAAGTTTTTTCTCTACCTATAAAAGAGGCCACAAGCATAATAAGAGTTGATTTTGGTAAGTGAAAATTAGTGAGTAAAAAATCAAGTCTTTGTGGGGTATTTTGTGGGTGTAAAAACAAATCACAAAAACCTTCTTTTAATTTTTTTCTATGATAATACTCTATACAACGAGTAACTGTGGTACCTACACCAAGTATTTTTTTAGAAGAATTAATCAAAGCACAAGTTTCATCATCAACATAGAAAAATTCTGAATGCATTTTATGCTCGCGTATATCTTCGCATTCTACACCTTTAAAAGTTCCCGCACCAACATGAAGTGTGATAGTATGGATATTATGATTTTTTTTAAGTTCTTTTATCATTGCTTCATCAAAGTGCAAGCTTGCAGTGGGTGCAGCAACCGCACCTTGATTTTTGGCAAAAATGCTTTGATAGTTAATGTTATCTTGTGCTTCATCTGCTCTTTTAATATATGGTGGTAAAGGTATATGGCCTATTTTTTCTAAAATTTCAAAAACTTCATGATGATTGAATTTTTTTTCATCATTAAAAAATTCTACTTCTCTTGTGCCATCATCGTGTAATTTTTTGATTTTAGCTTTTAAAGAATTTTCAAAATATAAAATTTGTCCTTCTTTAACCTTGCCACGAATTTGAACCAAAAAATCATTATTTTTTAAAGGGTGATTAATGAAAAGTTCTATTTTGCTACCACTTTCTTTAAATCCATAAATTCTTGCTTTTATTACTTTAGTGTCATTAAAGATAATTTCACAAGGTGGTAAAATTTTAGCTAAGTCCTTAAAATGTAAATGTAAAATTTGATCTTTACATCTTTCATAAACTAAAAGTTTAGCATTCTCCTTGGGTAAGATAGGAAAATTTGCTATAAGTTCATTAGGTAAATCATAATCATAACTAGAAAGCAAAAGATCTTTATCAATCGTTTTCATCATTTTCTTTTTGACTAGGATTAACTTTTTTGGCTATATAAATAGAAATTCCATAAAGCCCGCACAAAGGAACGGCCATTAAAAATTGTGAGATTATATCAGGTGGTGTCATCATAGCTGAAAAAACAAAAATTACTAAAACTGAAACTCTAAAGTGTTTTTTTAAAAATGCATCATCAATAAGTCCAAGTTTGGCAAAGAAAAAGGTTATCACAGGCATTTCAAACGCTAAGCCAAAGGCAACTACAAGTTTAGTAAAAAATCCCACATACAAGCCTATGCTGATTAAAGGTTTAAAATCTTGAGTTTGCACCCCAAAATCAATTAAAAATTTAAAAGCCAAAGGTATGACTATATAATAACAAAACAAAGCTCCAAGCGCAAACATAATGCTAGCAAAGCTTACAAAAGGCACTACTAGTCTTTTTTCATTATCATAAAGTCCTGGTGCTACGAATTTCCAAAACTGCCAAAAAATAACCGGTAAAGAAATTAAAAAAGCTGTAAAAAATGAAACTTTCATTGCTGTAAATAAAGGCTCTTGTAATTCAACGAAAGTCATTTGTTTTGAAATTTCAGGTAAAGCTGCTTCAACGGGTGCTTTTAGTATATCTATGATATAACTATTAAAACTAAAGCATACAAAAAACATTACAACAACACAAGCTACGCTTATAAATAATCTTTTTCTAAGTTCTACTAAATGCGGTTTTAATTCTTCAAACATTCTTAGCTTTCCATTTTTTGAGTATTTTTTTCATCTTTTTGAGTTTTTTCTTCTACACGCGAAAGTTCTTGTATATCTTTTTCTAAATCATTAATTTCACTTTTTAACTCTTTGGTATTATTTAAAATATCTTCTTTGAGTTGATCAAATTCTTCAAAACTCAGTTTTTTTCTGATATTTTCGTTAGTTTGTGAAAATTCATCTTTGTATTTTTGTGCTTCATCTTTTAACTCTGCTATTTTTAATTCTTTATTGATACTTGCTTTTGCTTCATCAATATTACTTTTAATGGCTTTTAAAATTTTTGCAATTTCAACTATAGTTGAAGGTAGTTTTTCAGGCCCAAGAACTAAAATAGCTATAACTAAAATAACTAAAATTTCTCCAAAACTCATTATTTTATCTTCTTTCGCTTAAATATATAGTTTGCATTTTACATAAAAATACTTAAAAATACTATTACTTTTATAATATTAATATATAAATATATATTGATATATTAATATATTTTTGTTATGCTTATTTTAAAATGAAATGGAGTGAAAGATTATGGAAAAGTTATTTTTTATTTTTAAAGATTTTTTGATTTTATTTATTGAAATTTCTATTTTATTTATATTAGTTAGTATGCTCATTGCTTATCTTAATGAGCGTTATGCTAAATTTTTCAATGAACATTTAAAGAAAGATTCTTTTGTAAGTTATATAAAGGCTATTCTTTTGGGTAGCTTAACTCCCTTTTGTTCATGTTCAAGCATACCACTTTTAAATGCATTTTTAAAAGCTAAAGTACCACTTGGAGTATGTATAGCTTATTTGATAACTTCGCCTTTAATTAATCCTATTATAGTAGTGATGTTTGTAGTAAGTTTTGGCTTAAAAATCTCTTTATTTTATGTGGGATTTTTATTTAGCGTGATTTTATTTATTGCTTTTTGTGTTTCAAAAATAAACACTCAAAGATTTTTTAATGAAGACTTTTTAAAAAATGATTTAGAGCAAACTTCAAAGTGTTGTTCTAATGATACTTCTAAAAGTTTATGCTGTGAAAAACCTAGCTCTATTTTTGTTAAAAATTCTAAAATTAGCAGTAAAATTTTAAAATTTAAGACTAAAACAAAAGAAAATAAAATCAAAATATTATTTATGCAAAGCTTTAATGAATACAAAAAAATTCTGCCATATATTATTATTGGTATGGGTATTGGGGCTTTTATACACGGCTTTTTTCCGCAAGATTTTTTTCAAAATTATATGAAAGATTATGGGGTATTGGGTGTATTTATAGCAGCATTTATAGGGGTTTTGCTTTATATGAATTGCACTGCTATGATTCCTGTAGCACTAGCTTTAACTACCAGTGGAATTCCGCTTGGTATAATGATGAGTTTTTTAATAGCAGGAGCAGGGTGTTCTTTACCTGAGCTTATTTTGCTTAAAAGAATTTTTAAAACAAGCTTTTTGTTTTTATTTGCAGGTATGATTGTTTTTATTGCAATTAGTTTTGGACTTTTAATGTTTTTTATATAAGGAATTTTATGCAAGAATTTTTAAAAATAACAAGTGCAATTAACGATGAAAGCAGGATTTTAATCCTAGCTTTTTTACAAAAATATGGAAAACTTTGTGTGTGTGATTTGCAAAGCTCTTTAAATATGAGTCAATCAAGGCTTTCAAGACATTTAAAAATTTTAAAAGAAGCTAATTTTTTAGAAGTAGATAGACAGGGTGTTTGGGCGTATTATGGAGTAAAAGAAAATTTAAATAATTTTTGCAGCGATATATTAAAAAATATCAATGAACTTTCTATAAAGCTTCCTGAATTTAAAAGAATTTCTTGTGAATGCAAAGCTTAAGTGCTAATATACAAAGCTAGTTCATCGCTTAAAAGATAATTAGTATTATAAAAAATTCCATTTTTATATACTAATTTCCCTTTTTTGCTAAGAAACATTGCCTTTTCTTTTTCTAAAGGTTCTAGCTTTGTTTCATCCACTCCTATAATGCTTCTAAGTCCTAGAAAAATATGCTCTAAACACAAATCTTTTGAATTTAAATTTTCAACCTCCCTAAAACAAGGATTTGCTATATAATCTTTTAAACTTTTTTTAGTATAAAATCTTTGATTTTTTGAAAATCCTACTGCACTTAAACCACATCCTATATAGTCTTTTCCTTGCCAATAAGCAAGATTATGTTTGCAAATTTGTCCAAAATTACTGATTTCATATTGTTTATAACCAAGATTTTCAATTGCTTTGATAAAATGTTTTGCAAGGCGTGGAGCGTTTTTTTTATAATGAAATTTTTTAGCAAATCTTGTCTTTTCTTCTATAGTTAAATTATAAGCACTCACATGGCTAATATCAATTAAAGCGAGTTTAGAAATTTCATAATCAAGCATTTTACTATCATCGAGTTTTGTATCATAAATTAAGTCTAAATTTATATTATTAAATCCTGCTTTTTTTGCATTTTCTATACTTGTAAAAATGTTTTTTTGATCATGAATACGCCCAAGGAATTGTAATTTTTTTTCATGAAAACTTTGCACCCCAAAAGAAATGCGGTTAAAACCTAAATTTTTTATCTCTTTAAGCCAAGAAAAATTGCTTGAGTTAGGATTTGCTTCTATGCTTATTTCATTATTTTTTTGTAAATAACTTTGCAAAAAAATAAAAATTTTTTCATAAAAATTAACACTCATTAAACTAGGAGTACCACCACCTATAAAAATAGTTTTTATGGAATTTTTATCAAGCATAAAAAAATCTAATTGATATTTTATATCTTGCATTAATGCGTTTAGATAATCTTTTTCAAAATCTTTTTTTTTAAGTGAAGTAAAAGAACAATAAAAACATTTACTTTCGCAAAATGGTATATGTATATATAAATGCATAAAACTTCTTTAAAATGTGATTATAAATTCGTATTTTTTTGTTAGAATTATATTATCAAAAAGTCAAGGATAAGAAAATCATGGAAAAAGAAAAAAAATATAGGCCAAATGTAGCCGCAATAGTGCTATCATCAGCTTATCCTTTTGAATGTAAAATTTTACTTGCTAAACGCAATGATATGGAAAATATATGGCAGTTTCCTCAAGGTGGAATAGATGAGGGAGAGGATGCTGAAAGTGCGTTATTTAGAGAATTAAAAGAAGAAATAGGTACAGATGAGATTGAAATTTTAGCCGAACATCCTGAATGGATTAGTTATGATTTTCCACCTAAGGTTGCACAAAAAATGTATCCTTATGATGGTCAAAATCAAAAATATTTTTTAGTTAGATTAAAAAACAAAGCTATTGTTAATCTAAATACTAAAAATCCTGAATTTGATGCTTATAAATTTGCTTCATTAGAAGATGTGTATGATATGATTAATCATTTTAAAAAGCCTATATATATTAGAGTTTTAAAATATTTTAAAGAAAGGGGGTATATTTAATGCTGGTCGTACAAAAATATGGGGGAACGAGTGTAGGAACGCTTGAGCGTATTGATGAAGTTGCTAAAAGAGTGGCAAAAAGTAAAAAAACTTGCGATAAATTAGTTGTAGTAGTTTCTGCAATGAGTGGAGTTACCAATGAGCTTATTGATTTTGCACATCATTTTAGTAAAAATCCTTCAGGTCGTGAGATGGATATGCTTTTAAGTAGTGGTGAGCGTGTAACTTCATCTTTACTTGCTATTGCATTAAATGAAATGGGTTTAAAAGCTACTGCATTTTCCGGACGCAATGCAGGGATTATTACAGATGATGTTTATACTAAAGCAAGAATTGAACACATTGATACTACAAATATCAATACAGCTTTAGATGAGGGGTATATTGTAGTAGTTGCTGGCTTTCAAGGTATCGACAAAATGGGTAATGTTACTACTTTGGGTCGTGGTGGAAGTGACTTAAGTGCAGTTGCATTAGCAGGAGCTTTAAATGCTGATTTGTGTGAAATTTATACTGATGTAGATGGGGTATATACTACCGATCCTAGAATTGAGCCAAAGGCTAAAAAGCTAGATAAAATTTCTTATGAAGAAATGCTAGAGCTTGCAAGTTTGGGAGCTAAAGTTTTACAAAATCGCTCTGTAGAGCTTGCTAAAAAATTAAATGTAAAATTAGTTACTAGAAGTAGCTTTAATGAAAATGAAGGGACGATCATTACTAAGGAGGAAAATATGGAACAAGCTTTGGTTAGTGGTATAGCACTAGATAAAAACCAAGCAAGGGTTACTTTAAGAAATATTGATGATAAGCCAGGAATTGCTGCTGAAATTTTTGGGACTTTAGCAAATGAAAATATCAATGTAGATATGATTATCCAAAATGTAGGTGTAGATGGAGCTACAAATTTGGGCTTTACTGTGCCTGAAAACGAGCTTGATTTAGCAACTAATGCTATGAAAAAAGTTTTAGGTGCTAATGCTAATATAGAAACAGATAGTGCAGTGGTAAAAGTTTCAGTTGTGGGTGTGGGTATGAAATCACATTCTGGAGTAGCTTCAGCAGCTTTTAAAGCATTGGCAAATGAAAATATTAACATACAAATGATTTCTACAAGCGAAATTAAAATTTCAGTCATCGTGCATGAAAAATATGGCGAATTAGCTGTAAGAGTATTGCATGAAGTTTATAAACTAGATGTATAAATGAGCAATAGTTTTTTAAAATTTACCCTAGAGCAAATCCGAGAAAATGGCACTTATACAAGTTGGTTAGAAGAAAGGCGTCTTGAATGGTCGCCTTTGATAGCTTCTAAATTAGCTTTGCTTTTACAAGGTTATACTTTTATTGTGATTACTGATGAGCAAAGAGCTTGGTTTGAAGAGTATTTTTTAAGCCAAATCAATGCTAGTACCACAAGACCTTTAGTGCCTTTTGTGTCTTTAAAAGGAATTTATAATAAGGCTTGCAATACCCAAGAAGATATAGATTTGCTAAATGATCTTTTGAGTATTTCTTTTCCTAATGGTTATGCTTTTTTTTATATAGGAACTAATACAGGATTTAAATTTAAAATCGCTAATTCTAAAGCAGAAAGTATGCTTTGGCTTTTTGATGAGCAATTGCAAAATAGCTTTTATCTTTCCTCACGCGATAAGGAATTAGACTATAAACTTATTTCTTTATATAAAGTATTTGAGCAAAGCTTAGAGGCTGTGCTTTTTTCTAAGGTAGAAATTTGAATCTAAGAAATAAAATCATTATCCATAATGATTTTGAGTTTATGCAAGAAAAACTCACAGAAGAATATGGAACAAAAAATCTTAGATTTTTCATACCTAAAAACCCTGATTTAGAATTAAGATTAAATGACTTAACTTATGACAAAAACGCTCAAGCAACGGCAAGGGCTATTATAAAAGAAAGTTATATGGCTGAAGCACAAGCTAAAATTATTGTTATACTAGCTAAGTCTTTTCGTGAAGAAGCACAAAATTTTTTATTAAAACTTTTTGAAGAGCCACCAAAAAATGTATATTTTATTATCGTAGCTCCTTCAAAAAATGTTTTTTTACCTACTATACTTTCAAGATTTATCATAGAAAAGCATAAAATTCAAAAAGAAAAGATGTCTTTAAATTTAGATCTTAAAAAAATGGATCTAGCTCAAATTGCTTCATTATTAAAACAATATGAAAATATAGACAAGCATGAATGTTTAGATTTAATTAGTGTTTTAAGCTATGAGTGTTTTAAACAAGATATAAAATTAAACGATGAAGAAATTGATTTTTTTTATAAAGCTTATGAGTTAGCTAAATTAAATGCAAAGCCAACTATTTTACTAAGCACCATAGCTTTAATTTTACACGAGAGAAAAAATGAAAATCATTAAAATCAATCCTAACACAGACTTTGAGCAAATTTCTAAATATATAAAGCCACATAAAGCAGGTAAGAAAATTATGAGTGAAAAAACTCAAATTCATTTTTTTCTTATCAAAGAACTAAGAGCACCTGCTGCAAATATACTTAAACAAGACGCACTAAGGGTTGGAGCTGAACTTGTAACACATAAAGAAGTTATACTAGGTAAAGAACATACTAATGCCTTACTTATGGTAACGCAAGATCAAGCTAAAAAGCTTATAGAAAAAGAAAAACTACAAGATTTTAAGCTTAAAAATTTAGCACTATTTTTAAAGTCTAATTTCGCTAAACCAAAATATGCAAAAATTATGGGTGTGATTAATATTAATGAAGATAGTTTTAACGCTCAAAGTAGGGTTAAAGAAAATGAAGTTTTAGAAAAAATCGAACTTATGATCTCTCAAGGGGCTGATTATATAGATATAGGCGGGGTTTCTTCAAGGCCTGGAAGTATGTATTGTGGGAAAGAAGAAGAGTTTAAACGCTTAAAAAATACCCTAGATTTAATCTATAAAGAAAAACTTTATGAAAAATGTATTTTTAGTTTAGATAGTTTTGATGAGTATTGTTTAGAATATGCTTTAAATAAAGGCTTTAAGCTTATTAATGATATCACCGGTTTTAAAAATGAAAATTTAGCCAAACTAGCTTTAAAATACAAAGCCACTTATACACTCATGCATATACAAAATACCCCACAAAATATGCAAGATAACCCGCATTATGAAGATGTATTAGCCGAGCTTGATGATTTTTTTACGCAAAAGCTAGAAAGGCTAAGTGAGCTTGGTTTAGAAGATGTGATTTTAGATGTTGGCATTGGTTTTGGTAAAAGTCCTTGGCATAATATGATGTTAATCAAACATTTAGAGCATTTTTTACGCTTTGAAAAAGAACTTTTAATCGGAGCTAGTAGGAAAAGTATGATAAATGCTTATTTTAGCTCAAGTGTTGAGCAAAGACTAGCGGGTACGCTTTATTTGCATTTAGAGGCTTTTAAAAATGGTGCAAGTATTATAAGAGCGCATGATGTGTATGAACATAAGCAAATGTTTGAACTTGCAAAAGCTATGGATGAACTTTCTTTGGAGTAGTGATGACTTATCAAGAGTATTTAGAAAAGGTAAAATTAGCAAAAGAATGGATGAGGGCTTATTATGAAGATGATGAGCCTTTAGCAAGCGATGAAGAATATGATAAACTTATAAGAGAGTTAAAAGCATTTGAAACGCTTCATCAAGAAAAGATTTCTAAAGATTCTCCTACGCAAAATATCGCTCCTATTATACAAAGTGAATTTCACAAACTTGCACATAGTGCAAAAATGTGGTCTATGGAAGATGTTTTTGATGAAGCTGAGCTTAGAGCTTGGGCAAAAAGAGCTAAATGTGAGTTTGGTTTTTTCATAGAACCTAAGTTTGATGGAGCAAGTTTAAATCTTACTTATGAAAATGGTATTTTAATCAGCGGTGCTACAAGGGGTGATGGAGAAGTGGGCGAGGATATTACTTTAAATGTAAAAGAAATATCAAACATACCCCAAAAAATTCCTTATAAAGACAAGATAGAAATTCGTGGCGAAGTAGTGATTTTAAAAGAAGATTTTGAAAAAATCAATGAAAAAAGAGCTAAAGATGGCTTGAGCTTATTTGCAAACCCACGCAACGCAGCAAGTGGCTCTTTAAGACAGCTTGATACAAGCATTACAAAAGAAAGAAATTTAAAATTTTATCCTTGGGGAGTGGGGGAGAATTCTTTAGAATTTAGCAAGCACTCTGAAGTGATGGAATTTATAAGAAGTCTTGGTTTTTTAAAAGATGATTTTGTTTTTTGTGTGAAAACTTTAGATGAGGTTTTAGAAAAATATCACGAGCTTTTAGAAAAAAGAGATCAAAAGCCTATGATGATGGATGGTATGGTTGTAAGGGTAGATGATTTAGCTCATTGTAAGCTTTTGGGTTATACAGTGAAATTTCCAAAATTTATGGCTGCGTTTAAATTTCCTGCTTTGGAAAAAACTACAACATTGCTTGGGGTTAATTTACAAGTTGGAAGAAGTGGGGTAATTACCCCTGTGGCAGTGTTAGAACCTGTAAATTTAGATGGGGTTATAGTAAAGTCTGCAACCTTACATAATTTTGATGAGATAGCTAGACTTGGAGTGATGATAGGCGATAGCGTAAGTGTGATAAGAAGTGGAGATGTTATACCTAAAATCACTAAAGTTTTTACTCAAAGGCGTGATGGTTTAGAAAGTAAGATTGCTAAACCAACTCTTTGTCCTGAGTGTTTAAGTGAGCTTTTAGATGAGGGTGCTTTTTTAAAATGCCAAAACTTAGATTGTAAAGCAAGACTTGTAAATTCCATTATACATTTTGTATCTAAAAAGTGTTTAAATATAGACGGCCTTGGAGAAAATATCGTCGAGCTTTTATTTAAAGAAGGAAAAATCACTAATATAGAAAGCATATTTTTCTTAAAATATAGTGATTTTGAAGGATTGGAAGGTTTTAAAGAGAAAAAAATCAACAATCTTCTAAGTGCTATTGAAAATGCAAAAAAATGCCCTTTATCAAGGTTTATCACTGCTTTAGGTATAGAGCATATCGGAGAAGTAGCAGCTAAAAAACTAGCTCAATCTTTTGGCTTTGAATGGTTTGTGCAAAGCTATGAAGCTTATGCAAATTTAGAAGGTTTTGGCGAACAAATGGCTAAAAGCTTAGAAGAATTTACCCATGTCAATGCAAATCGCATTAAGCATTTTTATGAAATTTTGCATTTAGAGGATGGGAAAAAAGAGCTTATTATAAATGATAATATTTCTAATAAAACCTTTGTTATCACAGGCACTTTAAGCAAATCACGCGATCATTTTAAAGAACTAATTGAAAACTTTGGAGCAAAGGTAAGTTCAAGTGTGTCTAAGAAAACTGACTTTGTATTATATGGAAGTGAAGCAGGCTCAAAGCTTGAAAAGGCTCAAAGTTTAGGAGTTAAGTGCATCAATGAAGCTGAGTTTAACGCTCTTTTAGGCGGTGATGATGAGGTATGATGTCTTTGTAAGTGCAAAGTTAAACATTTCTCGCAACAAAGCTTGTGAGCTTATAGAAAACAAGCAAATTTTACTCAATAGTGAGTTTAAAAAAACTTCTTTTAAAATCACATCTTTAAATCCTTTAGAAGATGAGAGTTTAAAACTCACGCTTTTAGAAGAGCTTTTTGTAAGCAGAGCTGCTTTTAAGCTCAAGCATTTTTTACAAGAGCATACATTTACTATCAAAGATAAAATTTGTTTAGATATAGGTTCATCGACCGGAGGTTTTGTGCAAATTTTACACCAAAATAATGCTAAACACATTACAGCTTTAGATGTAGGTTCTAACCAACTTCATGAGAGCTTAAGAAATTTAGAAAATATCCAAATTTGTGAAAACACTGATTTGCGTGAGTTTAAAAGTGAAATTTTATATGATGTTATCACTTGTGATGTGAGTTTTATATCTTTAACACATTTGATTTTTCATATAGATAAACTTGCTAAAGATCTTATCATCTTGCTTTTTAAACCTCAATTTGAAGTAGGTAAAAATGCTAAGCGCGATAAAAACGGAGTGGTAAAAGATACCAAAGCCATCAAAAATGCTAAAGAAAGCTTTGAAAAAGCTTGTGCAAAGCTTGGTTGGATCTTGCAAGCAAGTCAAGAGTCACACTTAAAAGGAAAAGAAGGTAATGTTGAGTTTTTCTACGCCTATAGAAAAAACTAAGATCACAAATTTAGCCATGGGGCGTTTTGATGGTATGCATTTGGGGCATTTTGAGCTTTTTAAGCATTTAGATGAAAATGGTGCCTTATTTATCATCACTAAAGAGGAAAAAGAAGCCCTAACACCTAAGGATTTTAGAGTAAATTTGGTTGATTTTCCTTTGATTTTTTGTGATTTTGATAAAATCAAGGACTATAAAGGCGAGGATTTTTTAAAGCTTTTAAAGCAAGAATTTCCCAAACTAGAAAAGATCATTGTAGGTTATGATTTTAAATTTGGCAAAGAAAGAAAATGCAGTGCCAAAGACATACAAAGTCTTTGTGGTGTAAACACCATCATCGTAGATGAGTTTAAAATTCAAAATAAAAGTGTTCATGCAAGTATGATTAAAACCTTACTTAAAGAAGCAAAAGTCAAAGAAGCTAAAAATTTTCTAGGTAGATTTTATAATATACAAGCAAATATCATCAAAGGTCAAGGTATAGGCGCTAAAGAGCTTTTTGCAACTTTAAATTTACATACAAAAGACTTCTTTTTACCCAAAGATGGCGTATATGCGACTTTAGTAAAGATTGAAAATAAAAGCTATCATAGTGTAAGTTTTATAGGCATAAGATCTACTGATGAAAATTTTGCTTTAGAAACGCATATTTTAGATGAAAATTTCACAAACACAAAAGCAATTTCAGTTGAGTTAAGTTTTATTGACTATATAAGAGCTAATGAAAAATTTAACGACTTAGCCTTATTAAAAGCACAAATTAGTAAAGATATCAACAAAGCAAAAGAAATTTTAGGAAGATTAAATGAAAGATGAAATTTTTAAAAAACCCTTAGAAAAACAATTTGAATTTGATAAAAGCGTAGCAAGTGTTTTTGATGATATGGTGTCAAGATCTGTGCCTTTTTATACGCAAAATTTAAAACTCATAGTCGAACTTATTGATCATTTTGCACCACAAAATGCGAGAATTTGTGATCTTGGTTGTTCTACGGCTAGTTTATTGCTTGCACTTTATGAAAAAAGAAAAGATTTTCTTTTAAGCGGGGTTGATGAAGCTAATGCTATGTTAGAGATCGCCAAAAACAAATGTCAAGCCTTTGGAGCTAGGGTAGAATTTCATCAAAAAAATTTAGATGATTTTGAGTTTTTTAAAAATGATGTTTTTATAGCTACTTATACTTTGCAGTTTATCCGCCCACCTAAAAGACAAGAATTAGTTGATAAAATCTATCAAAACTTAAAAGAAAATGGTATATTTGTGCTTAGTGAAAAAATTCTTTATGAAGATGTAAAAATAGCTAAAAAAATGATACAAATTTATGAGCAATATAAACTAGAGCAAGGTTATAGTAAGCTAGAAATTTCAAGCAAACGAGAAGCCTTAGAAAATGTCCTCATTCCTTATACTCAAAATGAAAACATAGCTATGCTTAAAAAGGCAGGATTTTCTAAAGTAGAAAGTGTTTTTAAATGGGTAAATTTTGAAACTTTCATAGCTTTTAAATAAAAATATTTTTTATAACAATGTGTTTTAGAAAAATAATTATGAAACCATGGAAGCAAAAATATTATTTTTTAACCATAAAGTCTATTTTATAGTAATTTTAAATTTAAGATACTTCTTATCTTAAATTATAC
>NZ_JAKMRK010000012.1:0-44674 GCF_025772045.1 Campylobacter sp. IFREMER_LSEM_CL1890
TGAGCTAACGAGACAATCAAAAAATGAAATTATGCCAAAAGAATATTTTTTTGTCAAGATCTAAAATAAAAATTTAAGCATATTCTTAAATATGCTTAAATTTAAACAATTAAGCTAAGTCCAACGACACTTTTCCATTTTTAATTTCTGCCACCTTAACCTTAACCTCGTTACCAATTTCTAGCTTTTCCTTGAATTTAGAATTATGCAATAAACCATCTACGCCATCTCTAAGTTCTACAAAAACTCCAAATTCTACAACTTTTTGAACTTTTCCTATAAATTCTTCTCCGATATCAAATTTAGGCACTTCTTTTCTATCGCGCTTTTTATTAGAACCTTTAGAATGAACTAAATTTAATATATATTCTTTGCTTTGAGAAATAAAATCATGATTAATTCCTGCTATTTTAACCTCACCTTTATCTCTATCTAGGTCAATATTAACTTCAAATTTTTCTATAATCTCTTTTATAGTTTTACCACCTTGGCCAATAATATCAGGGATTTTACTTGGATCTACATTAAAAATTTCAATCTTTGGTAAAATTGTTTCATTAACAACTATGTTTTGATTAGCCTCTTCCATTAATTGTAAAATGTGTTCCCTAGCTTCTTTTGCTTGATATAAAGCCTCTTTTAAAACTTGTTGCTCTATACCGCCAAGTTTTATATCCATCTGCAAAGCAGTGATTCCCTCGTAACTCCCTGCTACTTTAAAATCCATATCTCCATCATGATCCTCAAGACCCATAATATCTGTTAAAATAGCATATTTTTCATCTTCAAAAACAAGTCCCATTGCCACACCTGCCACTAGTTTTTCACTTTTTACCCCTGCGGCTCTTAAAGCCAAAGCACCACCACAAACAGTAGCCATGGAACTAGAACCGTTGCTTTCTAAAATTTCAGACACTAAACGAATAGTATGAATATAATCCGTATCAATACTAGGATGTAAAGCTCTTTTTGCTAAATTTCCATGCCCTAACTCTCTTCTACCTGGAGCTTTTATAGGAGTAGCCTCACCTACAGAAAAACCTGGAAAATTATAATTTACCATAAATTTTTCGCATATTGGATTTTTCTCTGTTAACAAATCTGACATTTGTGCATCATTATCACTTCCCAAGGTAGCTATAACTAAAGCTTGAGTTTGTCCTCTAGTAAAAAGACACGATCCATGTGCATTTGGCAGAATATTTGTCTCTATATCTATCTTTCTAACATCTTTCAAACCTCTACCATCTGCCCTTTTATTTTCATTAAGAATTTGACTTCTAACAAGCTCTCTTTTGCACAAATATAAAGCTTTCTCAATATCTTCAATTTTCCATTCATTTTCAATAGCACTAGCTTCATTTTCAATCTCTTTTGCTATTTGTGAGATTTCACTTGCTCTTTCACTTTTCGCCATTTGGTTAATTGCAATTTTAAGCTTTGAGATATAAGAATTTTTAATAAAATCAACAATTTTACCACCATCTGTTTCTATTTTAAATTCAAGTTTGGAATTTTTTCTATAAGCAGCAAAAACTCTTTCATATTCATTAGAGCCACGCAAAATCGCATTGCCTGCAAATTCTAAAGCCTTTAAAACATCATCCTCATTAAGCTCATTCATACAATGTTGATCATTTTGTTTATTTGCTAAAGCTCTCATTTCTATCATTAAAAGCTCATCTTTAACACCCGCCACATAAAGGTCTAGGGTGCTATTTTTTAATTCACTATTGCTTGGATTTAAAACAAATTCATTATTCATACGACCTATTCTTACACCACAAACTGGCGCTTTTATAGGAATATCACTTAAATATAAAGCAATGCTTGCGGCATTTAAACTCATCACTTGCAGATCTACTTCAGGATCAGCAGAAAGAACCATTACTACAATTTGAGTTGGATAAGCATAGCCTTTTGGGAAAAGAGGTCTTAAACTTCTATCTATAATCCTTGCACTTAAAGTTTCATTATCACCTGGTTTAGTTTCTCTTTTTACATAACCACCTGGAATTCTTCCTGCCGCATAAGCTTTTTCTATATATTGTACCGTAAGAGGTAAAAAATCCTCTTCTACCATTTTTTCTTCTCTAGCAACAGTTGCCAAAACTACAGCATTTTTTTCTTGCATTAAAACTGCACCCGCTGCTTGTTTTGCAACCTTATTAGTCTCAAATATTTCAAGATGATTATTAATATTTATTTCATGTCGCATGATTTTTCCTTTAATATTTTCATCATAGGCAAAAACCAAATAAGCTTTTTAAATTTTAAAAATTAAAACTTAAAAAGCCTGTTTTTGTTTTGCCTATAAATTTATATCTAAACAACCTATTGTTTAGATATAAATTTATCTCTTTAATGGAAGATAATATTTACTTTCTTCTAAAATATCTAAAATTTCATGAGCTTGCAAAATCGTTTTATTTTTAAAATAAAACTCAATATTCACAAAATGATCAATTTTTTGCACACAATAAACCTCATCTACAAAAACACCGATATATTCATATACATCACTTGGCATTAAAGCAGTAGCATAAACAATACTATTTACTTCTTCTTTTAACAAACTTTTAATACATGAAGAAGCAGTAATTCCACTTTCGCAACCTTCATGCAATATTAAAATATTTCTCCCTTTTAAATCTTTTAAAAGATTTCCTTTTCTATAACGATACACATTTTTTAAAATTTTTTCTTCGTAGGTTCTATTGGCTTCACCATAAATATAATCTAAACTTATATCAAAAGCTTTAACTAAAGCCTCATTATAAACCAACTCCTTTGTTTCACTAATCATAGCTATTTGACATTCATCATTATTAGGAGCTTTAATTTGTTCTGTAAATAAAAAATCATATGGAATTTCTAATTTTTGTGCTAGTGCATCAACAAAAACTATCGATTTTAAAGAAGGTGTAATAATAATATAATCTTTTAGTTTGTTTAATGGCAATATATCATATAATTTCTCAAGTGCATCTTTTTCATCTTCAAAAAATATCATATCGACCTTTCATTTTCCTCTAAAGAAAAATCATAAGATACCCCGCCTAATGGATAAAAATTAAACATAAAATATACACCACTTTGATCTTTAGCACTAATACCACCACTTGTAAGTTTAGGTGAAATATCTTTGCGATACATCAAAGAATAATTCCAACATTTTCTTTGATAAGTATAACCTATTTCCCATTTTTCAGGTTCTTTGTTCAAATCAAACCACAATCCACCAAAAATTTGATAATTAGTATTTATATCATATTGGGCTTTAGTCCCTATAAAATTATATTTTTCATTTTCATACATTCTATAAGCATGGTTTAAACTAATCTTCCATTCACCATAATCAAACAAAGCTTCACTAAAAACCTTATCAAAACGATTATCAGCTCCAGAATATTCAGCTTCATTTCTTAAACTTATATAATCATTGTAAAAATATTCTACAACATTATCAAAAGCACCAAAGCTACCTTCTTTAGTAAAGTATTTAACCTTCAAGTTATGATATAATTTTTTTTTGCCTAAAGTATTATAAAAATACTGATACATTGAAAAATTAAGTTGCTCAGGATCATTTTTTAACTCTACAAAATCTTCAGTGATTTCACCCGATTTAGCTCCAGGTAGAAAATAATTAACCCCTAAATATAGAGTATGATAAAAATTTTCATATGGCTTTGAAAGATCTGTATATAAAGAAAAATTATGAGAATTTCTAAATAAATGTTCTTGGTTTTTAACATCTGTGTTAGAATAATCTACAAAATTTGCATATATCCTTTCTGTGAAAGCAAAATTTAAAAAATCATCAAAAAAACTCGTATGATAAATTAAAGGTAAATCAAAATCTAAAGTTTTAGCATAAATACCCGTATGTCTATAATACCTATGAAAAGAAGCATCCAAGCTATATTGTATATAATTATCAAAAAATCCATTTAAATATCTATGATATTGAAAAGATGGATATTCTTGTAAAGTATCTTTATTGCTAATTTTAGAAGTGTCTATATAATACTTTGCATAAGCACCATAATAATTATCATCATCTGATAAAAAATAATTTATTTTAGAAGTAACTAAAGAAGCTTCGGTTTTTGCGCTAGAACTTAAATTCATATAATCAACATCATTTAAATAAGTAGCATCAACCCATAAACCCTCTTGAAATTCTTCACCTAAAAGACTTTTAAATAAAGATTCATTTGAATATTTAACCTCTAAACCATAGTGTTCTTTATTTTTTAAATTTTCTTCTCTTTTATAACTTGATTTTTCGCCAAAAATACCACCGCTAATTTCACCTTGAGAATAAGGGGTATCAATAAATCTTAAAGTTGAGTATAAGCCATAACCTCTTTTTGTTCTAATCTGAGGTTCAAATTGAATGTCCGCATTATCATCAATAACATAATAAATTGGCTGATTATAATATAGCCCTTCACTTTGTTTTAAAACTACTTGGGGAATTAACAATCCGCTTTTTCTTTTAGTATCTACACTAAAACCAAAATAAGGTAAATACATCACCGGAACATTTTTTACATATAATCTTGCATTATAAAGATGTAAAAAATTACTCTCTTTGTTTAATTTGCCTTCATCAAAACGAATTTCCCAATCAGGATTTTCAACATTACAACTAGATACAACAGACTTTTTACTCATTACAAATTTGTCATCAATTTTAGCTTGATGACATTGTAGCCAAACCTCCAAATCATTATTTGAAAAAAATAAATTTTTAAAAGCTGTAGTGTTATCTTTTAAGTTAATCTTCGTATAAGTAGAATTAGTTCTTTCTTTTTGCCCCCTTAAGATATTAACATCTCCAAAAAGCTCCAAATCTTTTGTTGTTTCATTAAATTTAGCCTCGCTTGCAGTTATCAAATAAAAATCAGATACCACAACTACATTATTTTTTGCCTCTATAATATCATTTTTTTTAACAACATCCAAAGCATAGATATCTACTTTAGAAGCATATAAACTTCCTATGCAAGCCAAAGAAAGTAATATTTTACGCAAGATCTATCACCACTGTTTTGGCCGCATAATCATGCCAAGTTTTTAAAACGATATTGCTTAAAGCCCAAGCAAAACCCAAACCATACAACATATCACTAATTTGCCTCACACCTGCTCTTAAAGCACTTTGAATGAAATTTGGTTTATCTAATAAGTTTTGATCAATAACCATAATCTTCAAAAGCATTTTTCCTAAAGTTGCACCATATAAATATGTAAATAGACTATGATATGTAAATTGCAAAATTAAAGTTCCACCAGCAAAACGTATTAAAAGATTGTGAATTTCATCATAAGTTTGCATAGAACTAATCTTATCAAATAAAATAATACTCACAATAGCTAAAATCACAAAACTATCAACAATATAAGCTAAAAATCTTTTTTTAAAACTT
Source organism: Campylobacter sp. IFREMER_LSEM_CL1890 (assembly GCF_025772045.1). Taxonomy (NCBI): domain Bacteria; kingdom Pseudomonadati; phylum Campylobacterota; class Epsilonproteobacteria; order Campylobacterales; family Campylobacteraceae; genus Campylobacter; species Campylobacter sp. IFREMER_LSEM_CL1890. The sequence continues at coordinate 5,439 of NZ_JAKMRK010000012.1, forward strand.
GCTATTTTTAGCTCTTCTTTTTCTAGTTTGTCAAATAATTCTTGATTTGCACTCATTTAAGAACCTGAAAAGCAATATCTTTTCTATGTTGTTTTCCTTTAAAATGAACATTATCACAAAGCATATAAGCGTTTTTTTGCGCTTCTTCAATACTTTTTCCAATTCCTACACAAACTAATACACGACCACCGCTAGCATATAGTTTGTTATTTTCTAAAACTACTCCAGCATAAGAAATATGAGAATTTTGCGGAATTTCTCCTATATCAATTAATGCTTTTGGAGAATCTTTATAAGGATAGTTTTTACTTGCACAAACCACACCTACTGCAAATTCATCTTTGATTTTTATACGAGTATTTGCAAGATTTTTATTCACACATGCTAAAAATAAATCCAAAGGATTTTCTATCAAAGGCATCAAAACTTCGCACTCAGGATCACCAAAACGCACATTGTATTCTAAAACATAAGGTTTATTATTTACAACCATCAAACCTATAAACAACACTCCAACAAATTCAGCACCCTCTTCTTTCATACCTTTAAGAGTTGGTACTACTATATCTTTTTTTACTTGCTCTAATAAATTTTCACTTGCTAAAATACTTGGAGCATATGCACCCATTCCTCCTGTGTTTGGTCCCTTATCATTATCTAGTAATCTTTTATGATCTTGTGCAGCAGGTAACAATATAAAATCATCTCCATCGCAAACTGCAAATACACTTAATTCAAATCCGTTGAGATATTCTTCTATAACAACAATCTTACCAGCTTCACCAAAACTCTCTCCGCTAAGCATATTTTTAGTAGCCTCTAAAGCTTCTTCATGGCTTTGAGCAATAATCACACCTTTGCCCGCACACAAACCATCTGCTTTTACCACTATAGGAGGAGTTAAACTCATAATAAATTTCTTAGCTTTCTCATAATCTGTTGTATTTAAAAATTTAGCTGTTTTAATTTTATATTTTTTTAAAAAACTCTTCATATAAGATTTTGAAGCTTCAAGCATAGCAGCAGCTTTAGTAGGACCAAAAATAGCAATATTATTTTCTTTAAAAAGATCTACTATACCCTCTGCTAGAAAATTTTCACTTCCAACTATACAAAGATCAATCTCAGATGCCTTTGCATAAGCTGTAATAACCTTAGGATCTTTCATATTAAGATTTGTTCCTATTTTAGCGGTAGCACCATTTCCTGGTGCAAAATAAAATTCCAAATTATTATTTGTTTTTTGAAGAGCCAAAGCGATAGAATATTCCCTAGCACCGCTTCCTAATATTAAAATTTTCATTATTTTCCTTAAAATATCAAAACCCAAATGGCCGGAGTATAAGTGTCTGACCCTCAAAAAGTCAAAGTATGCCATTAGGTGATTTTTAAAGGCTGCAGCTTCTCGCTTTTTTCAAAACTCAAACGAAGTCACAGAACACGGTAAATCACACATCACAGCTTATAATTAATGTGTTGGATCCTCTTTAATACCATATCGAACCATTTAGGCATTCTAATTATAACTAAGAAAACTTAAAAATAGGGTTTAAAAGGATTTTTATAAAATTTTGAATTTAGTTTTAGAGTCCTTTTTTAAAAAATACTTTCCTTCTAAAATAACATCAGCAACAGATGCCCAAATAGTTTTTTCATCTACATAAACTATATCAAATTCAGTATTTTTCATCAATCCTTGATAATTTACTTTTTTAGGTGCATGCTTAACAACATAATAAGGATTCATTGCAAAAATTTGGATTTTCATATTAACATATAAATCAGGATTGGAAGTAACTATTAAAAAACTTTTTTCACATTCTTTTCTTACTTTTTTAACATAAGAAAGCAATAATTGATCATTTGGATTTAGTGCATGTTTATTTAATCTATTTAAATAAAGTTCAGCAAAAGAAAGAGTGCAGAAAGAAATTTCGCTTGCAGTTTTAAAATAAGAATTTTTTATACTTGTTGATTTTAAAGATTTTTTCCAAATTTCTATATCTAATTTTGTAGCACATATATTTAAACCTTGTTTAATTTTCTCAAAAAGTTTCTCTCTAGCCATATTAAAACTATTATTAAAAATAGTAAGATTTTTTTCATAGAAAGACTTTCTCATTGCCTCTAATTTTTCAATGCTTTTTGTAAAATAATCTACTTCATTTTTTATTTCAACAAGCTTTTGTTTTTTACTTTGTATCATTTCTTCAAATTCTTGTCGTTTTTTGCCACTTTCTGTTTCTATTCTCGCTTGTTTTGATTTAATATCTGTAATCAAAGTACTCATTTGGCGATCAAGTGCTAATTTTCTATTTTTCCTATTGTCGATCGAAGCAAGAAGGGCTTGATAATGACATTGATGAGACAAAAAGACCTCATCATACAAACGCTCCATGTTGATATGTTTTTGTTTATCTTTCATATCTTTATAAGCCATTTCAAGATGTACTATAATATTTTTCATAGCAGAAAAGTCAGCTTGGTTAATGGTATTATCTGAAAAAAGCAAAGTATCCAAAGCCTTATGTAAAAAACGCTTCATAGCAAAAAAATCTATAATATATGGCACCTCATCTGTATTAATATCTTTCACAGCATTGATTGATAGTGTTTCATTATAAAAATACCTTTGAATAGCTTGTGGGATAGTCAAATTTAGAGTAATCTTATCAAGATTATCATAATCAGTTTCTCTATAAAGCTCTTGAACATAAGCATCACGCCTTGTTAGTCTTAAATCCTCCAATTCATCATCACTATCTGTTTTCCAAAAATCTCTTTCTTTGATAAAATCATTATCTCCAAATTCTTGAAATTTAGAAGGTCTTAAATCTGTAATATGCTTTCCATCGGATCTAAACTCAACAAACATACCAACCATTGGCATGCTTCTTTTATCGTGCCAAGCATGTTTATTAAATTCAAAAAATGTTTTTGCAAGATTAATTACTGTTCCTCTTCCAGTACCATCCACATAAACCATTATTTTTCCATGCATATCCAAATCCTTGATCTAAAGAAAAATTAAATTCTTATTTTAACTTTGTTTTCATAAATTTACAATAATATTTTAAAATTTATTAAAAATAACTATCTTAGGTATTTAATCTATGTTTTTATATCAATACTTTAAAAATCCAAAGCAAACAGGAGCATTTTGTGCAAGCTCAAAAAAACTAAGCAAACTCATAACCTCTCATGTCCAACATGCAAAAAATATTATTGAAATAGGACCTGGAACAGGAAGTTTTACCAAATATATCCTTAAGCAAAAAAATCATGATGCAAGATTTTTTGCAGTTGAAATTAATCCACATATGGCAAAAAAACTACAACAAAATATAAAAAATATAGATTTAGAAATTAGATCAGCGGAATTTCTACCTGATATGTTAGAAAAAAGAGCAATCAACAACGCAGACTTAATTATTTCTGGAATTCCTTGGGCTTTATTAAATTCCAAAGAACAAGATTTATTATTAAAATCCATTCATGAAGTTTTAGAGGAAAATGGTTGCTTTGCAACATTTGCATATATACTGCCCACGCCAAAAGGAAGAGCTTTTAAGAAAAAACTTTTTACTACTTTTAGCAAGGTAGAAATTTCACCTATCATTTGGCAAAATCTCCCTCCTGCTTTTGTTTATTTTTGCACTAAATAACTATTCCCATTCAATAGTCGCTGGCGGCTTACTAGAAATATCATACACCACACGATTAATTCCTTCTACTTCATTAATAATACGGCGTGAAATATTTTCTAGTAACTCATAAGGTAAATGAGAAAAAGTAGCTGTCATACCATCACTTGCATTCACCACACGCACACAAACTGCATTATCATAAGTCCTATTATCTCCCATTACGCCAACACTTTGCACATTTAAAAGCACGCAAAAAGCCTGCCATGTTTTATCATACCAACCACTGCTTTTTAATTCTTCAATCAAAATCACATCAGCTTTTCTCAAAAGCTCCAAACTAGGCTCATTTACTTCACCCATAATGCGTATAGCAAGCCCTGGTCCCGGAAAAGGATGACGATAAACTACATCTTTACTCAAGCCAAGTTCTATTCCTAAAGCTCTTACCTCATCTTTAAAAATTTCTTTTAGAGGTTCAATAAGTTTTAAATTCATCTTTTCAGGTAACCCACCCACATTATGATGAGATTTTATGGTTTTACTAGCCCCTACAACCGAACTTTCAATAATATCAGTATATAAAGTTCCTTGTGCTAAATATTTTACATCTTTATGTTTTTTAGCTTCTTCTTCAAAAACTTCTATAAAGGTATTTCCTATAATTTTTCTCTTTTGTTCAGGATCCCTAACACCTGCTAAGCGACTTAAAAAAATCTCCCTAGCATCAATACTAATTAGATCAATACCTAAAGTATGTCTAAACATATATTCAACTTGCTCTTTTTCACCGCTTCTTAAAAGACCATTATCAACAAATACTACTACCACTTGATCTTTTATCGCACTTGCTAGTAATGCAGCCACTACACTGCTATCAACCCCACCACTAACAGCACATAATACCTTATCATTACCCACTTCTTCTTTAATTTTTTGCGCTTGAGTTTTTGCAAAAGATCCCATATTCCATATACTATCACAATTACATGCATACTTAGCGAAATTTTTTAAGATGCTTTTTCCAAACTCACTATGTTGAACTTCGGGGTGAAATTGTAAAGCAAAAAATTTACGCTTTTCATCTCCAAATACACAAAAAGGACTATTTTCGCTTATTGCTAAAACCTCAAAACCTTGTGGTAAATTTTCTACCTTATCAGAATGACTCATCCATACCGTTTGTTTTTTAGGTAAATTTTTAAACAAGTCACTATCATTTTGAATATCTATAGTTGCTTTGCCATATTCTTTATGACCTGCTGGAGCTACATTTGCACCAAAATGATATGCCATAAGTTGCATACCATAACAAATTCCTAAAACTGGTATATTTAAATCAAAAACACCTTTATCACAAAAATAAGCATCATTTGCATATACACTAGCCGGTCCACCGCTTAAAATAATACCCTTAGGCTCTTTAATTTTAATTTCATCTAAACTTACATTAAAAGGTAAAATTTCTGCATATACGCCCTGCTCTCTTAATCTTCTTGCAATGAGCTGTGTATATTGCGAACCAAAGTCCAAAACCAAAATATCTGCTTTTTTCATCTAACTCCTTTATAAATTTAACAATTGAAATTGTACATACCAAACTATAATAGATACTATATATCCAACTAAAATCGTCCATGCATATTTTAAATGAGAATTAAAAGTATAAATTCCCTTCATTTTTCCCATTACCCCCACACCAGCTGCTGAGCCAAAGCTTATTAATGATCCTCCAATTCCTGCTGTAAGAGTTACTAAAAGCCATTGAGTATCATCCATACTTGGATTAGCTTTTAATACCGCACTCATAACCGGAACATTATCTACAATAGCAGATAAAAATCCTACGCCTATATTAATACTAGTAGCTCCAAATTTTGTATAAAGATCGGAAGCATAAGTAAGCCATCCAACAAAATGTAAAGCGCCCACAGCAGATAAAATTCCAAAGAAAAATAATAAAGTATCCATTTCAATACGCGTCATATAATGAAAAATATTCAAATCTTTTTTACCTTGTTTTTTATTGAAAAAATACATATATAAGCTGAGCAAAGAAAGACCAAAAATCATACCCCACATTGCAGGTAAATCGCAAATACTATGGATAAAAACTGCTAAAGCGATAGTTAAAAAACCAAGCACAATAAATACTTTACCACCCGGCTTAATTTCAACTTTTTCTAGATTATCTTTATGAAATTTTGGCTCAATATCAGGCACATAACGCGATAGCAAATAAGCCGTAAGAAACCATCCAATAAAAGAAGCAGGAAAAAGAGCAAAAAATTCAAAAAAGGTAGCTTTTTTTGCCGTCCAAACCATCAAAGTAGTAATATCACCAAATGGCGACCAAGCTCCGCCAGCATTAGCTGCTACTACAATATTTATAGCGCCTGGGATTAAAAATTCTTTATTATGTTTATCTATAGTTAAAAGCACAGTAGATAAAATCAAAGCCGTTGTAAGATTATCTGCAATCGGAGAGATAAAAAAAGCCAAAATTCCTGTTAGCCAAAATAATTTTCTATAAGTATAACCCTTGCTTACAAGTTTGTATTTTAAAGTTTCAAAAACCGATCTTTCTATTAATGCTTCTATAAAAGTCATTGCTGCTATTAAGAAAAACACAATTTGTGCGATTTCCAAGATAAGATGATTAACACTTTCTTCAAGTATTTGCGTGTCTAAATCATTTACTACCATATATATACCAATGACAATAAAAGAAAATGTTCCTATAAATAAAGCAGGTTTAGTTTTATTGATATGATATTTTTCTTCCGCTGCTATAAAATAATACCCCAATACAAAAATTATTAAAACACTTACACCTAAAACACTAAAAGCTAAATTTAATTCATGATTTTGATTTGCTAGTAAAAAACTAGCACCAAAACAAAGTAAAAAAAACATCCTGTTCATATTTCACTCTCCAAAGATTGAAATTTTTTTATTTCCTTTACACTGCCATTATTATCTTTTATCTCATAAAATGGAGCAGCTTTATAACCACATGCACTTAAAAATATTAATAAAAAAAATGTTACAATAATTAAATGGAAGTTGAAAATAAAATTAAAACAAGTCGTGATGTTATTGATATATTTGCTAATTCTAAAAAATATAAACATTATAGACCTTTAAAAGCACTTTTGCAATATAAAGAGTTTTTAAAACTGTTTAACCATAATCACCAACAAATGATTACTAAACTCTTTATAAAAAATAATACTTTGATTATTTTAGTTAAACACCACATTGCATATATGGAGCTTAATCACGATAATACCAAAAAAATAATTAAAAGTCTCATAAAAAACTATATTTTAGCTAAGCCAATGAGTAATTTTACAAAAGTGGAAAATATAAAAATACTTAGCGACAAAAACTTTATATCCAAAAACAATACTTTTAACGCACATAAAAAAACTCATCTAGAACTTTCTAATGGAAATTTTAAAAACCATTTTGAAAATCCTATTTTATATAATAAATTTGAAGAACTACGAAAGCTTATAAAAAATGCTTGAAAATGAACTCAAAACCTTGCCTAATTTACCTGGCGTGTATCAGTATTTTGATATACAAGGTAAGCTTTTATATGTAGGTAAAGCCAAGAATTTAAAAAACCGCGTTAGAAGTTATTTTAATTTCACTCCAAATCTTTGCCCAAATCCTAGCAATAGTTTAAGAATTCAAAAGATGATTAGTCAGACCCATCATTTAGAATTTATTACCACAAAAAGCGAGGCCGATGCTTTAATACTAGAAAATTCTTTTATAAAACAATTACACCCAAAATACAATATATTATTAAGAGATGATAAAACCTACCCTTATATTTATATAGACTTAAATGAAGATTTTCCAAGATTTGAAATTACAAGAAAAATCATCAAAAAAAATAAAATAAAATACTTTGGTCCGTTTTTTAAAGGTGCAAAAGAGCTTTTAAATGCTTTATATTTATCTTTTGAGCTAAGACAAAAGAAATCTTGCAAAGAACTTTGTCTTTTTTATCAGATTAAGCGTTGCAAAGGTCCATGCGAGCAAAAAATTTCCAAACAAGAATATGAAAAAATTATCCAAAAAGCCACACAAGCTCTTTTAAATCCCTTATCTTTAACAAAAAATTTAGAAAATAAAATGCTTGAATACGCAAAGAGTGAAAACTACGAAGAAGCAGCTCTTATAAGGGATCAAATTAAAACAATTGAAGATTTAAGTGTAAAAATACAAATAGACCTTGCAAAATTAGAAGATTTTGATATTTATGCTATTTATTGCGAAGAAAACATACTCTCCATGGTGCGTTTTGTAATAAATAATGGTAAAATCATTAGTTCAAATCATAAAATACTAGCTATTAATAATCAAAACGAATTTGACTTAAATGCAATTTATAAACAATATATTCTAGAAAATTACACACAAGAATCTCCAATAAAATCAACTCATATTTATACACACAAAGATTTTGAAGACATGAAGCTACTGCAAGATCTACTCAGCGAGAGATTTTCTAAAAAATTTTACCTTAAATCGCCAAAACTTGGTGAAAAAAAAGCCCTATGCGAGCTTGCTCTAGAAAATGCAAAAATAAACATACAAAAGCATTTAAAAAATGAAAGTTATTTATTTTTAAAAGAATTAAAAGATTTTTTCAATCTGCAAAATTATCCCAATCATATAGAAATTTTTGATAATTCTCATATGCAAGGTGATACAATTGTAGGTGCTTTAGTAGCCTTCAAAGATGGGAAATTTGATAAAAGCTCTTATAGACACTATCATTTATCTTATAAAAATGATTATGATCAAATGCTTCAAATCCTTAGTAAAAGAGCTTTATCCTTTGATAAAAATCCACCGCCTGATTTATGGCTGATTGATGGTGGGAATGCCTTATTGAAACTAGCAAATGATATTATTAAAAGTTCTGGAGCAAATGTGGATATTTTAGCTATATCTAAAGAAAAAATAGATGCTAAAGCTTATAGAGCAAAAGGAAGTGCAAAAGATAAAATTTATACTCAAGAAGGAAAAATTCAACTTTCTACCGATGATAAAAAATTACAATTTTTGCAAAAATTACGCGATGAGGCACATCGCTTCGCAATTAGTTTTCACCAAAAAACAAAAAGAAAACAGGACCTACAAAGCTCTAAGTTGATACAACTTGGAATCTCTCAAGGTTATATTAAAAAATTTTTAGATTATTACGGTAGTTTTGATAAAATCAGTAAAGCCGATTTTAATGAATTAAAATCACTTTCTAATATAAAAATAGCCAAAATAATTAAGGAAAATTTATGATATTTTTTATTAGTTCTTTAACTTTGATTTTATGTTTTTTCAATTATTATTTTTTATATCCAATTGATCAAAAATTATTCTATATTTATACCTCTATTAGTATTTTAATATTTATCGCTACATGTATTTATTTAATCATAAAAAATCAAAAACTTAAAAAAGATAATATCATTATTCAAGAAATAGAAAAATTTTTAAAAATATCAAGTTCAACCTCTTTAATAGATCTAAAAGAAAAATTAAAAACATCATTTGAGCTAACGCAAAAACAATTGCAAGATCAAAAAATACAAAACAAACTTTTACAAAAAAACTTGCAATATCTTATTCAAAGTTTTAACTATATGCGATTAGAAAATTCCATTGCACTAAAACCGATTTTAAAAAAATATCAAATAAATACAAAAACAAAAAATATTATTTTTAAGAATATCCACGCATGCATTGTAAATGATGATATGATTGAAAATTTTTTATTACAATGTATTTTATTAGACATAGGCATTAGTAGTGAAATTTTTGATGATTTTCAAAAAGTAGAGAAAAAATATTCCTTTATTATTTCAAAGAAGAAAATAAAAAATATGCTAAACTACACATTTGTAGATGTCAATGTCAAAGATCTTATCAATTTTTTAAGTACAAATTTTAAAGAAGAAAGTTATCAAATAGCAAATTTATACAATGTATTGATTTTTAAATCTTCTAGTTTTGAAAATAATCTAATTTTAAATATAACCAATCAATTTTGCTCAAATAATCAAATCGTAGATAGCCTAAGTGATTTTAAGAACGCTTTAAAATTAAATTTTAGATTAATTTTGGTTGATTATGAAGTCATAAAGTTCGATATTTTACATTTTAGTCAAATACTACATGAGTATAAAATACAAAATTCACAAAATAAAATTTTACTTTTTACCAAAAATAGAGTTAAAAATTGTGATTTTGCCGATGAAATTATAAATGACATTAGCAAAAATGAATGGATAATTTTACTTAAAAAATATATCAATCAAGTTTAGTTCTATGATTAATAGCCTTATGTAAAGATATAAAATCGACATTTTCCAAACTAACACCGCTTGGAATACCTTGGGCTATTTGGGAAAAACTCAAATTTAAATCCTTTAATTTTTCCTCTATAAAAAAAACTACAGCATCTGAATTTAAGCCTTGAGTAAAAGCGAAAAAAATTTCTTTAGTATTTTTGTTTTCAATCATTACTCTTAATTTAGTAATATTTTCTTCGTTGGTATTTTCTAGTACAAAATAAAGCCCATCATAGCTTTTACTATCTTCTAAAATTAATATATCTTTAGGATCTTGCACTATACAAATAATATTATTATTTCTTTCTATATCAGAACAAACTTCACATAATTCATTTTCACTTAAAGCCCCGCATTGTATACATTTTTTAATCCCTCTAATGGATTCTTCAATACTATAAGCAAGTTTAGAACCTAGCAAAGGATCTTTTATACAAACATGATAAGCAAGTCTTAATGCGGACTTTTTACCGATAGTAGGCAATGCAGAAAATGCATTTACCAATTCATTAAATTTTTCTAAATCTTTCAAGTCATTTTAACCTTGAAAAAACAATCTTAAAAATATGATAACCATCTTCATAACTATAAGTTAAATTATAACCATGAAGATTGCAAATATTATTGATAATATAAAGCCCCAATCCCATACCTTCAACTTGAGTATTTTGTTCTCTTACAAAAGGTTTCAAATAATAATCAAAAGTTTTTTTAAGTTGAACCCCTTTATTTCTAACAATTACATAGTCCCCTGAACATATAATCTCACAAGCTTTATCGTCAGAATATTTAATAGCATTATCAATCAAATTTTTAAGCATTAAGGAAAAAAGTTCTAAATCAGCAACAATCATAGTATCTTCTTTGTAAGAAATCTTAACTTTTTGATAAAAATCATCTCTCATGAGATAATCTTCAGCCTGCTCTAAAATTAAGCTCAAATGATAAGTTTGCAAATTTAGTTGGCAATTTCTAGATAAAACTTTTTCAATTTTACCAAATTCATCAATCAATAATTCAAGTCTTTCAAAAATCGCTACTAAGCGGTCTTTTTGCTTTTGATTGTCTAGCATCTCACAAACTATCCTACCTTTTCCAATAGGTGTTTTAAGTTCATGCATAATCATTCTTAAAAAAAATTGTCTTGATTTTACTAATTCTTGTATTTTATTAATAGCATGGTCAAATTCAAAAGAAATTTCTGAAATCTCATCATTAATTTGTGAATATTCGGATAAAGGTTCTATTTTTCCAGCACTAATATTTTTAATTTTCTTTTTTAAAATTTTTAAAGGCATTAAAGATCTTAAAACAGAAAAATATAAAAATATAATCAAAATCAAACTAAAAAAGAAACTTAGTAAAAACAAATATTCTAAACGCGTAGATGCATTTAGCTCATAAAGCTGCTTTAAATTAGCTTGTTCAACATAAAAAAAAATTTGATTATGGTAAATAATAGAAGAAAAACTACCGTAAGCAGAATTAACCTTAAGCACCTTTTCACCTTTTGCAACTATATGTTTTGCACTGCGTTCATTTTCAACTATTTTAAAAGACTTAGAAAGAAGATAATCATGAATTGAAAAACCTTCTTTTCTTTCTAAATTATATATAATTTTTTCTACAATTTCTTTTTGTCTATTTTGCTCATTGGTTAAATAAGAATCAACCTGAACCTTACCCAAGAGCACAAACAAAGCACAAACAAACAAAAAAGCCGTTGCAAAAAGAACGGTAATCTTAAGATTAATAGTTACTTTCATCCTATTAATTTATATCCTATCCCTCTAACTGAAAAAATATGCTTTGGTGCCTTCGAACTATCGCCGATCTTAGTTCTAAGCCTACCAATAATTACATCTAAACTTTTAGAATCTTTATCTTTTAAGCTTTTGCAGTGATACACAAGCTGCTCTCTGCTAACTGAAAATCCATGTTGTCTTATCATATAGCTTAAAATTTCATATTCAGCAGGAGTTAAAATTAAAACCTCTTCATTGTAACTAATCTCATGTCTTTTTTCATCAATTTTAAAAGCTGAATTGATTATTTTTTCAGGAGTTTCATTTACGCGTTTTGAACGACGGATTAAACTCATAATTCTTGCATGCATTTCTTTAGGATCGTAAGGCTTTGGCAAATAATCATCCGCACCTATTTGAAGTCCTACAATTTTATCACTTAAATCGCTTCTAGCTGAAGAAATAATAATAGGAATACTATATTTTTCTCTTATTTCGCGACAAACTTCAAGACCATCAAGTCCAGGTAAAGTTAAATCAAGAATTAAACAATCATAATTTTTTATACCAGCACTCATTCCCAAATACGGATCTTCATAATTAGTAACTTTGATATTAAATTGGGCCAAATATTCTGCTAAAAACTCTGCAAAATCTGGATCATCTTCGATCATTAAAACATTAATCATCTCTACCCCTTATTAGTGAAAATATGTTACAAACTTAATATTATAACACATAATTTAACTATTCATTTATTTTTTTGCTAAAATTATAATATTAATTTTTCAAGAGAGGAAAAAAGTGGAACTTAATTATTATGAAATATTAGAAATTTCTCAAACTTCAGATAAAGAAACTATAAAAAAAGCTTATAGAAAAATGGCATTAAAATATCATCCTGATAGAAATCAAGGAGATAAAGAAGCTGAAGAAAAATTTAAACTTGTCAATGAAGCTTATGAAGTACTTAGCAATGATGAAAAGCGAAGTATATATGATAGATACGGCAAAGAAGGATTAAAAGGACAAGCCGGTGGTTTTGGTGGTTTTGGAGATGTTGATTTAGGGGATATATTTTCAAGTTTTTTTGGAGATGGATTTGGTTTTGGAAACTCAACGCGTAAAAAAGAAAGAGGAAAAAAATATCCACATGATTTAAAAATAGCGGTAAAGATTAGCTTCAAAGAGGCTGTTTTTGGCTGCAAAAAAGAAATTGATTTTACCTATAAAACATTTTGTAAAATATGCAATGGTAGTGGATCAGAAAATGGAAAAGAAGATATTTGTTCTCATTGTGGAGGAAAAGGACAAGTTGGTGTTAGACAAGGTTTTATGACTTTTGTACAAACTTGTGATCATTGTAAGGGCAGTGGGAAAATAATAAAAAATAAGTGTAAAACATGCCATGGAAATGGTTATGAAGAAATAAAAGATCATATAGAACTTGATATACCAGAAGGTATTGATAATGGTATGAGTCTTAGAGTGCAAAACAAAGCAAATGAGCTTCCAAATTCTTCTCAAAGAGGTGATTTGTATATCAAAATCGTTGTAGAAGATGATAATAAATTTATTAGACATGATGATGATATATATACCATAGTACCTGTATTTTTTACCCAAGCTGCTCTTGGAAAGACAATTAAAATTTCCACCATAAGAGGAGAAGCTGATCTTAAACTTCCAGTGGGTGCAAAAGATAAACAAAAATTTGAATTAGCTAATGAAGGTGTTAAAAATATTCACAATGGAAAACTTGGTTCGCATATTGTACAAATTGAAATAAAATTTCCAAAAACACTTACTGATGAACAAAAAAATCTACTATTGCAACTTGAAAAAAGCTTTGGCTTAGAAAATGAGGAAGCTTTTATAGAACAAGAAAGCTTGTTTGATAAAATCAAATCTTGGTTTAGTCACTAAGGAAGTTTTAAAGCCATCTCCATGGCTTTATAAATTTCTTCTGTTTTTTGACACTCTAAAAATAGCTCAAAAGCAAAAACACCTTGCCATAAAAGCATTTGCGTGCCATCTTTTATTTTTAATCCATTTTCTCGTGCCAACTTTAAAAAAGATGTTTCTCTACTATAAATAACATCAAAAGCATACTTAGTTTTTTGAAAAATATTTTTTAAAATCCTTTCTTCGCAAGGTAAACTTTCATCATGTAAACCTGCACTAGTCGTATTTATTATCAAATCAAATTGTGTATTTAAATCAAGTTGATCATATAAAAAACATGGATAATTATTTAAATTTTTAAATCTAACACTAGAGCGATTTGCTATTGCAACTTCAATATTTATAGATTTTAAAGCATAAGCTAAAGCTTTAGCGGTGCCACCAGCACCTAAAATCAAAGCATTTTTAATAGAAAAAAAATTTTCAATTGCTTTTAAAAATCCCAAATAATCTGTATTGCAAGCATAAATTTTACCATCTTTGTTTATTAAAGTATTGGCAGATCCTATTTGCTTAACACTTTCATCACAAAAATCTGCAATTTTATACGCTTCTTCTTTAAAAGGTATAGTAATATTTGCTCCATCAAATTTTTGAACAATTTCTTTTAATTTTGCTTTATTTTTTAAATGGTATCTTGTATATACTGCGTCTTTTTTAAGAACTTGTAAAGCATTATTGTGCATTCTTGGAGATTTAGAATGCACAATAGGATCACCTATAACTGTGAAAATTTTCATTTTACTCTAAAAGTAAAAGCACCTTTTGCGATTTTAGAACGCACCTTTTCTAATTCAGCCTTTAATTCACTTTCTTTATAAGGCCCAACTAAAACTTTTGTAAGTTCTTTGCCATTTACTGTTGTTTTGTAAATTTTATAATCATATCCATTTTCTTTAAGTATACTCAATTCTTTGGACTTTGGATCAAGACTACTTAAAGAAAAAACTTGGATATAAGTACCTGCTGCAAGGTGTGTTTGAGTCTGCGGTGTTTTTATGCTCTCAAACAATTCATTTGCATTGCTTTGCTCTGGAGCTTTTGGCTTTTCAACAACATTAGTTTTTGATTTTTCAGAAGGTTTTTGAATTGGTTTTTCTATAGATTTTTCTACAGGCTTAATCTCTTCTTGTTTTTCTTCCACCTTAGCTGGCTCTTCTTTTGGTTCTGTTGATGTAATTTGATCTAATACACTATTGCTTGGAATTTCCTGTTTTTCCTCTATGGTATTATTTGCATCAGCCAATGAACTTTCTTCTTTCAGTTTTCTAGCTAAAGCTTCAAATTCATCCTCTTCTTTAGTATTATCCGTAATAGGCAAAGAATTAAAATTATTTTCATAAGAAGCTTGCTCTTGCGGCTCTGATGGCATTTGTAGTGTTTTTTCCTCGCCTGGATCATTAATTAACTTCATTGCTATCATTACTACCAAAAACACAATAATTAAAATAATCGATCTGAGTAAAATTTTTTTAAGTTTTTCACTTTTATTGCTTTTTTGCAAGATAATATCATCAAACTCATTTTTGTTGTTTTCTTCCATTTTTCATCCTTTCAAAAATTACATATGTTTAGACCAAGAAGCGCCACGCTCTTTTTGATAAACCTCATAAGGTAAAGTTAAAATATTAAATTCCTTAGGTATATCCATACTAGGAAAAACTTTCCACTCTACAGGCATTTTTTGAGAAAAAAGCAAAGATAATTTTGATCCCAAAGAGCATGCTTCATTAAAAGTAGTATGTCCTTTATGAATATACAAATGCAAATGATTATTAGTTCTTGTTTTATAGGCAGTAAAATTTATAAAACCTTCTTCCCTTAAAACAAGCTGTGCTCTATGCCAAAAACGCTCTGCGTTAAAACCATTGTAATCAAATACAATATTTTCAACCTTATCAAAACTATTAATCAAAGAGTGTGCTACAATAATCTTTTTTTCCATATGTTCTTGTATAACATTAGCTGTCAAAGGAGCATTTACTTTTTCGAATTTATCAAAAAAAATTCTACCTTTATGCTCATATTTGTTAATTATAGCATTACGCTTAATATAATAATGGCTTGTAACCATTTTAATTAAAGCCAAATCCATAGTTGTAATCAAAATAAAGCCCTTTCATAAATAATAAAATTACTTGCCAAATTTTTCAGTTTAACTTTAATCTCTTCTTGTAGTTTTGTATTTTGTATTTCATCTAAAATATCAGCTATATAATTTGCAACAATAGCAATTTGCTCCTCTTTAAAACCTCTTGCTGTTAAAGCTGCTGTTCCAAGTCTTAAACCACTCGTTACAAATGGACTTCTAGTTTCCCCTGGAACCGTATTTTTATTTGCTGTAATACCTGCTCTTTCTAAAGCTAAATCTGCATCTTTACCACTAAAATCTTTATTTAAAAAGCTTAATAAAATTAAATGATTATCAGTACCACCGCTAACTAAATCATATTTTCTATCTATTAGAACTTGAGCCAAGGTAGCAGTATTTTTAATGATTTGCTTAGCATAAATTTTCCACTCATCACTTAAGTTATATTTAAATCCAACAGCTTTGGCGGCAATTACATGCATTAATGGACCACCTTGAATACCCGGAAAAATTGCAGAATTGATTTTTTTGGCAATTTCTTCATCGTTACTCATAATAATCCCGCCTCTTGGACCTCTTAAAGTTTTATGTGTTGTAGAGCTTACAACATGAGCATAGGGAAACGGGCTAGGATGCTCACCTGCTACAACCAATCCTGCAATATGCGCAACATCAGCAAATAAATATGCGCCAACCTCATCTGCTATTTCTCTAAATTTAGCAAAATCAATCACTCTAGGATAAGCACTAGCACCACAAACAATAAGTTTTGGCTTAACTTCTTTTGCTATCTCTCTAACTTTATCATAATTAATTCTCCCATCAAGCTCTACCCCATAAAAAAAACTTTCATAAACTTTTCCAGAAGAACTTACTTTAGAACCGTGAGTTAAATGTCCTCCGTGACTTAAATCCATACCCAAAATTCTATCACCAGGATTTAACAATGCCATGTATACACCTTGATTTGCTTGAGAACCTGAATTAGGCTGCACATTGGCAAAATTACAATTAAAAAGTTTTTTACATCTTTCTATAGCAATTGTCTCAATTTCATCTACAAATTCACATCCACCATAATATCTTTTACCAGGATAGCCTTCTGCATATTTATTTGTTAAAATACTCCCCATTACTTCCATTACTTCTGGTATAGTGAAATTCTCACTCGCTATCATTTCAAGACCATCACATTGTCTTGCTAACTCCTTTTGGGTTAAATCAAAAATTTCTTTATCAAAATTTTCCAACATTTACTCTCCTTTTACCTCATTTTTAAGTGGCCTCATAGCTGGGAAAAGCACTACATCACGAATTGATTTTTTATTAATTAAAAGCATGACTAGCCTATCTATTCCTATACCTTCACCTGCAGTTGGTGCCATAGCATAGCCCAATGCATTAACAAAATCTTCATCCATTTCACATGCTTCCTCATCACCTGCATTTTTAGCTTCAATTTGCTTTAAGAATCTCTCATATTGATCTAGCGGATCATTAAGCTCATTAAATCCATTAGCAATCTCTCTACCCGCGATAAACAATTCAAATCTTTCAGCAATATCCTTATCCTTATCACTTCTTCTAGACAAAGGACTTATAGAAATAGGAAAATCTATTACAAAAGTGGGATTAATCAACTTATCTTCAACATAATTATCAAAAAGTTCAGCTTGCAAATGACCTAATTCCAATTTTTCATTGGCTTCAAAACCATCTTTTTTTAATTTTTCTAAAATTAATTCTTTATTATTAATAAGCTCATCATCTAAACCGCCATATTTTTTCAAAGCATCTTTATAAGTAATTCTTTCAAATGGTTTAGAAAAATCAATTATTTTTTCATCAAATTCGAGCTTTTTACCTAAATTTAATTTATCCAAAAGCATAGCAAAAAGCTCTTCTGTTAAGTCCATTAAATCATGATAATTGTGATAAGCCCAATAAAACTCGATTGTAGTAAATTCAGGATTATGTGTTAAATCCATTCCTTCATTTCTAAAACACCTATTAATCTCATAAACTGCCTCAAAACCACCTACAATCAAACGCTTTAGGTATAATTCTGGAGCAATTCTTAAAAATCTTTCCACACCTAAAGCATTATGATAAGTCACAAAAGGCTTTGCATTTGCTCCTCCTGCAATAGGATGCATCATTGGTGTTTCAACCTCTAAAAATCCTTTATTATCAAAAAAAGATCTAATGTAAGAAACAATTTTAGAACGCAAAATAAAATCTTTTCTTACTTCACTATTCATAATCATATCAAGATATCTTTTTCTATATCTTTGCTCAATATCTGTCAGTCCATGATATTTTTCCGGTAAAGGCACTATGGCTTTTGTAGCTATTTGAATTTGCTCTACATGAAGACTAAATTCTCCTGTTTTAGTCATAAAAGGAAAACCTTTAACCAAAACAATATCTCCTGCTTCAAGATATTTTTTTAAAATAGCAAAATATTCTTCTCCTAAAATATCTTGATTAAAATAAATTTGAATATTATCTTGCTCATCTTCTATATTGGCAAATACCGATTTACCAGCTATTCTAAGAAGTTTTAATCTTCCTGCTAACACTCCATATACTTTTTCATCACGCTGATTTTGCGTATCTTTAATGTATGCAAATTTATTTTTATATTCAACTATACTCATTTCTTTTTTCAAAAAATGTGGATATGGATTAATTCCTAGCTTTTTTAATTCTTGCGCTTTTTGAATTTTTTGTTGTTCTAAAATATTATCAAACATTAATTTTACCTTTATTTTTTACTACATTGCGGACATAACCCATAAAGTTGCATTAAATGCCCTGTTAATTTAAAATTATATTCTTTTGCTATTAACATTTGTTGCTGCTCAATAATAGAATTTTCAAATTCAACTATTTCTCCACAACTTTTACAAATTAAATGATCATGATGGGGTTTATTTGCAAGTTCAAATTTCTTCCCTGAAGCTCCAAAAGATATAGAAGTAGCCATGCCCGATTCTTCTAATAAATTTAAAGTTCTATAAACTGTAGCAATTCCTACATTTAATTCAGGATTTTTTTGCTTGATTTCCACATACAAACTTTCTGGGGTATAATGCATATCACTATTATATAAGGTTTTTAAAAGCACTTCTCTTTGTTTGGTATATTTTAAGCCATTATCTTTAAGTGTTTTTTTAAAACGCTCAAGCAAAACATCATATTCTATATTTTCAATTTGCATTATTTACCTCCGAATTTAGACTTAAATTAGAATCTATAATTTGTTCTTGTATTTTATCAAAACCATTTTGGGTAAAGTCTGTTTCCATTATATAGCCACCTATTTTTCCAAGCCAATTAAAAGCATAACTATTTTTGGTATATTTTTCTAAACTTGAATTTAAAAACTCAATATTATTAACACAAGCAACCAAAATTGCAAAAACTAAAAGTATTTTAGCAACACTGAATAAAAATCCACCTATACGATCTATAAAACCAAGACCACTCATACTAAAAATCTTTGATAATATATTTCCCAAAGCCATACAAGCTACCCAAATTACAATTAACAAAATCAAAAATCCTGCAAAAATCGCAAGATTTTCATTTTGGATGTGATAAAAACCATTAATAATATCAGCAGCTTCATTTCTAAATCTTGAAGCCAAAAAAATCCCACCAACTATACCTAACAAGCCAAAAATTTCTTTAAATAAACCACTTACCAAGCCTTTTAAGCCCAAAATCACAGTTAAGCCCAAAACAAATACATCAAACCACGAAAAATTTTCCATCTACGCTAAACTCCAAATATTTTATTCAATTATTTTAGGGACTATAAAAAATCCATCTTGAGAATTTGGAGCATGCTTACTAATTACATCAAATACTTCAGATTTTCTACTTTCATCTAGTCTAAATGGCGTTCCACCTTTTGTGGTGCTTGTCATAGCTTCCACATCATCAAGTTTTAATTCATCTAATTTTTCTACAAAATTAACAATTTGACTTAATTGTTCTTCTAATTCTTGTCTTTTCTCATCAGCAATTTTTAAAGCACTTAGCTTTTCAAGTTTAGTCAATAATTTATCATCAATTTGCATCATTTACCTTAATTTTAATTTTATAAAACTCTTTGGTTTAGATTGAAAATTATAACATAAAATAATTTATTTTTTCATTTTTATATGTTACAATTATAGACTTTAAAATTACAAAATAACATTTTTTATATTAATAAAGGAAAAATATGGCTTTAAAAGAAAATTTGAAAGCAGTAAAAGAAGAATTAAGCTCTCAAGAGCAAATGATGGAAAATTTTATCAAATCAGAACGCTTTATAAGAAAATACAAATATTATTTTATTGCTCTTATTGCTCTTTTAGTTCTTTATTTTAGTGGAAGTTATATTTATAATATAAAGCAAGAAAAAAATATCCAAGAAAGTAATATCATTTTTAATAATCTGTTAAAAAATCCTTCAGATCAAAAATTAATTGAGGAATTAAAGCAAAAAAATGCAAATTTATACACCATATATATTATGGGTCAAAATAATCAAGATCTTAATCAAACCTTGAGTCTTAATATAGATCCTTTGTTAAAACAAATAGTGCTTGCCCAAAATAATCAAAAATCAGATTTTCTAAAAGATTATAATACTCTATTAATAGGTTTTGAATTTTTAAAACAAAATGATTTTAAAAACGCAGATGTTGAATTTAATAAAATACCTATAAATTCTCCTTTATGGCAAATCATCACAAGCTTAAAACACTATCAAGGAATAAAATGAAGCATTTTTATTTATTTATTATTACTTTAATATTTTTTAGTGCTTGTAGCACTAAAAGGGAATACTATCAACCAACACAACTAGAACAACTTCCTTATAATTCTAAAAATATTAATGGAAAAATAGTTAATTTTAACAACAACATTGCTCAGCTAAATAATAATACTTTCATAGACAATAAAGGAAATATTACTGCTTTAAAAATAAATAAAAACTATAATATTTTAAATATCCGTCAAGAAGAAATTCTTATAGCCGATAATGATGGGAATTTTAAAATTTTAAATTTACAAGGTGAAGAATTATTTTCTCATAAATTTAACGAAAGTGTAGTAAGTGCTAATGTAGATGGGGATGATATAGCTTTGATTTTAGCAAGTAATACTCTAGTGTATGCTAATAAAAATCTTGGTATAAGAATGCTACAAAATTTAGGCACTGCTTATGCTCAAGATAGTCGCTATGCTAATCCTTATTTTTTAAATACCATTATCATATACCCTATGCTTAATGGAAAATTAGCCATACTTAACAAAAGTACACTAAAAGTTAGTAAAGAAATTTTAGTAAGTAGTGAAGAATTTTTTAATAATATCATCTATCTTCATGTTAAAAACGATACAATGGTTGCCGCAACAGCACAAAAAATCATCGTTGTAACACCAAATAGAACTTTATACTTAAACGAAAACATTAAAGAAGTAAATATTAACGATAAAGAAATTTTTATATTAACAAAAGATGGAAGAGTTATCAAAAATGATTATAATCTTAGAAAAATTGATGAAATAAAATTTCAATTTGCTTTATTTTCCAAAAGCACATTATATAATGATTCTTTGTATATATTTGAAAAAACTGGCTATTTAATTAAATTAAATACAAATCTGAAAGATTTTACCGTATATAAATTAAATGAAGCTATTGATAAAAAAAGTTTTATGGCTAATGGTAAATTTTTCTACCACAATAAAGTTTTACAATTAAATTAAAATGAATCAAGAACTAAGCGATATTCTTATTAAACATGGAATTATTTTAAAAAATATTAATTCTTTAGATATCCATGCTTTTAGCAAAAAGAAAAAACTAATTTGCTTTTATGGAGAAAATACAAAAAAACAATATTGTTTATTTTTATTTTCTTTTGCAAAAAGTAAGATTTTAAAAAAAGATGGTTTAGAATTTGAAAATATTTTTCAAAACATAAGTCAAATTTTAAATTTAAAATTTAAAAATCATTTTATTTTTCATCAATCTCTAATTTGCTCAAAAGCAAAAGAATATTTATTCACCAAAGGAATTCAAAATTATGCTTTTGTGTGATATTGGCAATACAACTGCAAGTTTTTTAAATGAGCAAAAATTTCATTCTATGAGCATAGAGCAATTTTTACAGTATGAGCCGACACAAAAAGTGTTTTACATCAATGTTAATCCAAATTTAGAGCAAAGATTAAAGCAAAATCCTTTATTTATTAACCTTGCTCCATATTTTAATTTTGATACTATTTATAAGAATTTAGGAGTTGATAGAATAGCAGCTTGCTATACCATAGAAGATGGGGTAGTAGTTGATGCAGGCTCTGCAATAACTGTTGATATTGTTTCAAATTCAATCCATCTTGGAGGATTTATCCTGCCTGGTATTGAAAGCTATAAAAAATCTTTTTCCAGTATTTCTTCTCGCTTAAAACACGAACTTAACACTCAAATAAACTTTGATGCCTTTCCCCAAAGAACTATTGATGCTTTAAGTTATGGAGTTTTTAAAAGTATATATTTACTTATAAAAGATAGTGCATATGATAAAAAATTATATTTCACAGGTGGCGATGGGCAATTTCTTGCAAATTTTTTTGATTATGCAATTTATGATAAATTTTTGATTTTTAGAGGTATGAAAAAAGCTGTTTGTGAAAATTTTATACTTTAAAAGATTAACCATATCTTTGGCTTTTCAATTATAAGCTTTATTTAAACTCAAAACAACTATATTTTGATATTATTAGCAAAATCAAACATACACAAAAGGAATTGATGATAATGGATCGAAAACACTTTGATGCCGTGGTAATTGGCGGTGGGATTTCTGGTGCTGCAGCATTTTACGAATTAGCAAGATATACTGATATTAAAAGTATTGCATTATTAGAAAAATATAATAACGCTGCAACATTAAATAGTCACAGCACAAGTAATTCACAAACCATCCACTGCGGTGATATAGAAACTAACTATACCTTGGAAAAAGCAAAAAAAGTTAAAAAAACAGCAGATATGATTGTAAAATATGGGCTCTTGCAAAATGCACAAAATAAATTCATGTATTCACACCAAAAACTTGCACTTGCAGTTGGGGAAAAAGAATGTGAATATATGAAAAATAGATATGAAGAATTTAAAGAATTATATCCTTATATTAAATTTTACACAAAAAATGAAATCAAACAAATAGAACCAAATGTTGTTTTAGGTGAAGATGGTGTCAATGATAGGGCGGATAATATAGTAGCTATGGGTGTAGAAGAAGGTGAAATTTATACCACAGTAGATTTTGGACTTATGAGTCAAAATCTCATAGAGCAAGCTTGCAAACAAGGTAAAGATACTCATGTTGCTTACAATCAAGAAGTTGTGTTTATAGAAAAAAAAGATGATATTTTTTATATAAAAACAAGAGATTTTAAAGAATATAGTGCAAAATCCATTATCGTCAATGCAGGCGCACACTCGTTATTTTTAGCACATAAAATGGGTATAGGTTTAGACAAATCTTGCTTTCCTGTTGCAGGAAGTTTTTACATGGCAAAAAGAAAAATTTTAAATGGTAAGGTTTATATGGTGCAAAATCCAAAACTCCCATTTGCTGCATTACATGGCGATCCTGATTTACTAACTAACATGAACACCCGTTTTGGTCCTACTGCTTTAGTTATTCCTATGCTAGAAAGATACCATGGCTTTAAATCTTTACCTGAATTTTTTAAAACACTTAATCTTGATATGAATGTAATTAAAATTTGTTTTAATCTTTTTAAAGATTCTACTATTAGAAATTATATTCTTTATAATTATTTATTTGAAATTCCTTATATCAACAAAAAACTTTTTGTAAAAGATGCTAAAAAAATAGTTCCTAGTTTAAAAACAGATGATATTTACTATGCTAAAAATTTTGGAGGAGTGCGACCTCAAGTGCTTGATAAAAAAGCAGGAGAATTAATGCTTGGAGAGGCTAGCATCACTGAAATTCCGGGTATAATTTTTAATATGACACCAAGCCCAGGTGCTACGAGTTGTCTTGGTAATGGTTATAGAGATGCAAAACTTATTTGTCAATACTTGGGTGCTAATTTTAATGAAGATTTATTTACTAGCGAACTGCTATAAAAAGGATAGGAAATGTTAAAAAAAACAAAAATAGTCGCAACAATTGGACCAGCAAGTGAAAATGAAACTACAATAAGACAAATGATTATTAATGGAGTGAATGTTTTTCGCTTAAATTTCTCACATGGAACTCATGAATATCATAGTCAAAACCTAGCCACCATTAGAAAAGTAGCAGCTGAACTTAATGCAAGGATTGGAATTTTACAAGATATTAGCGGGCCAAAAATTAGAACCTTAAAAATTCCAGAAGCTTTTGAGCTAAAAAGTGGAGATAGACTAGACTTCTACAAAGATACTTTTGAAGGCGAAAAACTTTCTAATGAACACTATAAAGTCTGTATTAATCATCCCGAAATTCTTTCTATGCTAAAAGTGGGAGAATACATCTATCTTTGTGATGGCTCTATTAAAACTAAAGTTATACAAGTTGAAAAAGATTTTATCCAAACCCAAGTAGAAAATAGCGGGGTGCTTAGTTCAAATAAAGGAATTAACTTTCCAAATACAAAAATCAATATCGATGTTATAACTCAAAAAGATAAAGACGATCTTGCATGGGGCATTAAAAACGATGTTGATTTTTTAGCTATATCTTTTGTGCAAAATGCTCATGATATTGATGAAGTTAAAAAAATACTTGATGAAAATAATGCCAAAATTGCTATTTTTGCAAAAATAGAAAAATTTGATGCTGTTGAAAATATCGATGAAATTATAAATAGCAGCGATGGTATAATGGTAGCAAGAGGAGATTTAGGCATTGAAGTGCCTTATTATAGAGTGCCAAATATACAAAAACTCATCATTAAAAAAGCTAATGAGGCCAATAAGCCTGTAATCACTGCTACTCAAATGCTTTTTTCGCTTGCAAAATCAAAAACTGCCACAAGAGCTGAAATTTCAGATGTTGCTAATGCTGTACTTGATGGCACTGATGCGGTTATGCTTAGCGAAGAAAGTGCAGTGGGGATTGATCCGGCAAATGCGGTTGATATTATGACTCAAACCATTATAGAAACAGAAAAAAACTATCCTTATGAAAAATTTGAAAATTTTAAATGTTTTAACGAAACTGATATCATTGCCAAATCAAGCACACAACTAGCAACTGATTTAAATGCAAATGCAATTTTTACCATTACAAGCAGTGGTGCTTCTGCAGTTAAAACAGCAAGGTATCGTCCAAAAATGGATATCATAGCTATTACTCATTCTAAAAAAGCTTTAAATTTTTTAAGTATAGTTTGGGGAGTTCAACCTGCTATATTGATAGAAAAGCATGAAAATTTAACAGAACTTTTAAGCAATTCTGTAAAACTTGGAGTTGAAAAAGGCCTTATGAAAAAAGATGGGGTTTACACTCTTACTGCAGGATTTCCAGTAGGTGTTGCAGGAAGTACAAATTTAATTAGAATTTTACAAAAAGATCAAATTGAATATTATTTAAGTTTGGGAAAATAACCCAAACTTAATATTCTTCTTCTATCAAATCACATAAGCAGTGTATGATTAAAATATGCATTTCTTGAATTCTAGCCGTATCATCGCTTGGAATGACTATATTATGCTCACATAATGCATTCATCGTTCCACCACCTTTTCCACTAAGCCCTATACATTTAGTGCCAATTTCTTTGGCCTTTTCAAAAGCTTTGATCACATTTGGGCTTTTTCCACTAGTAGAAATTCCAATCAATACATCATTATTGCTAGCTAAAGCTTCAACTTGTCTTGAAAAAACAAATTCAAAACCATAGTCATTTCCTATAGCACTTAAAGCAGAAGTATCAGTGCTTAGAGCAATAGCAGCTAAAGCCTTTCTTTCTTTTTTATATCTTCCACTAAGTTCAGCTGCAAAATGTTGGCTATCTGCAGCACTTCCGCCATTTCCACAAATTAAAATTTTCCCACCACTTTTCAAGCACACTTTTAATTCTTGAGCAACCGTAGCAATTTGCTCTTTTAAATTCAAACTTTGCTCTAAAGTTTTTTGATGTTGAATAAATTCCTTTTCAATTTTATTTATCATTTGCAATCCTATTAATTATATTAGTAGTACTAAATCCATCTTCAAAGTCAATTAATTCTACTTTTTTTACTAAATTTGAACCCACTATTTCTTTGCCTTTATAATCAGCTCCTTTAACTAGCACATCAGGCTTTAAAAACTCTATCAGTTCATAAGGAGTATCATCATTAAAAATCACTACATAATCTACAAAATACATACTCGCAAGCATACATGCGCGTTGGAATTCTAAATTTATAGGTCTTGAGTTTCCTTTTAGTCTTTTTACGCTTTCATCTGAATTTAAACCCACAACTAAGATATCTCCTAGTTTTTTAGCTTTTTCAAGGTATTTTATATGACCATAATGCATAATATCAAAACATCCATTGGTAAAAACTACTTTTTGATTTTGTATCAACTTCACAAGCTCTTCTTTGCTTTTAATTTTATCTTCAAAAGAAGCTTTTTTTAGATTTTTAATCTCTTCTAAACTTACACTCACACTTCCTACTTTTGCTACCACAACAGCTGCTGCATCATTTGCTAACTCACATGCTTTTACAATATCAACTTTTAAGGCTAAAGCATAAGCAAGCATAGCTATAACACTATCTCCAGCTCCTGTTACATCATAAACCTCCAAAGCTTTTGCGGGAATAATATGTAATTTTTCATCAAAAAGTGCTATTCCTTCTTCAGATAAAGTTATAATAGAATAAGCTAAATTTAAATCATCTTTTAATTTTTTCAAAGCTTTTTCTAAATTATCAATTTTTTCTACACTCAAAGCTTGAATAGCTTCTTTTTTATTTGGAGTTAGCAAGGTTGCATTTTGATATTTGCTAAAATCACTTCCTTTTGGATCAATCAAAATAGGTAAATTTAAAGTATTTGCATGCTCTATCAAAGCTTTTGTTACTTTTGAAGTTAAAATCCCTTTGGCATAATCACTCAAAACAATCGCATCATAATCTTTTGCGATTGTCTTATACTCTTGGATAATTTCATCTTCTAATTTAGTATCAAAATCATTCTCATCATCAAGTCTTAAAACTTGCTGAGAATGTGATAAAACTCTACTCTTAAGAGGGGTTTTTCTATCTTTTTCTACTAATAATTTTGCATTTAAATTCTCTTTTAAAAACCTCCCACTCTCATCATCACCCACAAGTCCTAGAGCAAAAACCTCAGCACCAAGACTTTTTAAATTTGCATATACATTACCAGCTCCACCTAGTCTTTTATCTTCTTTTTGTGATTTCATCACCATTACAGGAGCTTCTGGAGAAATTCTAGTGCAATCACACCATATATAATGATCTACCATAAAATCCCCGACAACTAAAATTTTTGGCTTTTTAGAACTTAAAAAATCAAACATTTACTTCCTTTTCATAAAGCCTTTTGATCTCATCTAAATAATCTTTTACACCCTCTTCAAGACTAAATTTAGCTTTATATGAAAAACTCTCATCTAATTTTGCTTGAGTATGGAATTGATAAGAATTTTTGTAAGGATTAGGAATATACTCACAAGGATAATTAGTGTTTAATTCTTTTTGCAAAATATCTACTATATCTTGAAAAGTTCTTGCTTTACCTGTAGCTACATTATAAATTCCACTTTTTGCTTCTAAAGCTTTTAAATTTGCACTCACAACATCTTTAATATACACAAAATCACGATAAATTTGATCACTTCCTTCAAACAAACGCGGACTTTTACCCGCTAAAATTTGATGTCCAAATTGCAAAATCATAGAAGCAGTACTATTTTTAAAAAATTCTCCCTTGCCATATACATTAAAATATCTAAGCCCAACTATATGCATTTTATTAAAGTATTTTTTTGCTAATTTATCCATCATTAATTTTGAAAATGCATAAGGGTTTTTAGGGGCTTCACTTAAATTTACAGTTTGCGGGCTTGGAGCATCTCCATAAACTGAGGCTGAACTTGCATAGATTAGTTTTGCATTAAGTTCTAAAGCAAGTTCTATAAAATCTTTAAAAGTGTTTAAATTGGTCTTTAAAACTTTGTTTTGATCATAAACAGTTGTATCTGAAATTGCAGCCTTATGAAAGATCACATCAGGTTTAAAAGCTTTTATAGCTTTTAAAGTTTTTTCATCATTAATATCGCCCACATAAAGCTCACCTTCAAAATCTAAAATATTCTTAAAATGACCAAAACTTTCTAAATTTCCATTTTCAAAAGTAGCACTTGATCGCATTTTATCCACAATCAAAACCTCATGTTTATCCTGAAGTTCTAGAGCAAGAGCAGAGCCTATAAAACCTGCTCCACCTGTTATCACAATTTTCATTTCCTATCCTTTAAATAATACAAAAGTTCTTTTAAATTTTTAAAGACCTTATAGTTTTTATCATCATTATAATTTTCATTAATCAAAAATAGATTTTTTATACCAGCATTAATTCCAGCTTGCATGTCACTTAAATTATCTCCTATAAAAAAAGATTGTGAAAAATCTATATTAAATTCTTTTTGTGCTTTTAAAAGCATGCCAGGTTTTGGCTTACGGCATTCACAATTTTCTAAATGAGGGCAGTGATAAATTTTTTCTATTTTAATGCCTTTTTTCAAAAATTCACCTAGCATATACGAGCTTAAAATTTCAAAATCTTTTTCATTATAATAAGCCCTTGCAATACCTGATTGATTAGTAGCTATAAAAATTAAAAAATTTTGCTTTTGAAAAAATTCACAAAGTTCAAAAATACCATCACAAAATTCAAAATCACTAATCTTATGAACATATTTTTTATCTATATTTATAATTCCATCTCTATCTAAAAATAACGCCTTTGTTTTCATAAAAAAATTATAATGAATTTTTTTTAAGATTTTATAATTTATCAAGTAAAAAAGTTTTTTAAGCGACTTTAAATAAAAAAAGCATATAATTAAAAACATTTTATTTTCAATTTATATAGGAGTGATACAATGAAAAAGCTACTTGTTTTATCAGCTTTGGCATGTCTTAGTGTTTCAGCTTTTGCTGCGGATGGTGCTACACTTTATAAAAAATGTGCAGTATGTCATGGTGCTAAAGCAGATAAAGTTTATCTTAACAAAGTTCCTGCTTTAAATACTTTAACTGCAGCTGAAAGATTACAATACATGAAAGATTATGCAGCAGGTAAAAGAAATGCTTATGGCCAAGGTGCAATCATGAAGATTAACCTTAAAGGTTTAACAGAAGCAGATTTTAAAGCAATTGAAGAATACATCGAGAGCTTAAAAAAATAATTTGACAGCCTTTATGGCTGTTTTTCTTGATTTTTCTTTTCCAAAGCTTCTTTTTTTCTTTTTTCCAAAATTACTGCATCATTTAAAGCTTCTTCGCTATCATTTAAAGTAGTAAATTTATAATCATCGTCAAATTGCTTATTTTTGATCCCCCAAAGTAAAGCACAAATTGCCAAAAATAAAGCAACCATAGAAACACCTATCATCATCATTAAAACACCATTCATTTTTTAATCCTTAAAGCATTTAAAATCACTATTATACTACTAAAAGACATTGATAAAGCTGCAATTAAAGGATTAATCAAACCAAAAAAAGCTAAAGGCATGCTCAAGGCATTATAAAATAAAGAAAAAGCTAAATTTTGTTTAATAATTTGATAAGTTTTTTTAGCTATTTGTATAGCCTTTTGCAAGCTTTTTAAGTCGTTTTTTAACAATATAATATCACTATTTTCCATAGCAAGCTCAGAACCTTCTTTTAAAGAAACCCCAACACCTGCATAAGAAAGTGCTAAAGCATCATTTACCCCATCTCCTACCATTAAAACCTTACCTATTTGATTTAACCTAGCTATTGTTTGCATCTTATCTTCTGGCATGCATGAGGCTTTGAAATTATTTATTTTTAATTTTTCAGCCACCTTACTCACAGCATTTAAATTATCGCCACTTAATATATAAATTTGCATTTTGCATTCTTTCATAAATTCAATCAACTCTTCAGAGCTTTCTCTCATACTATCTTCTAATTCAAAAACTGCTAATATAGTTTTATTTTTAGCAAATATAAAATGCGTAGTTTGAAATTCTTGTACTTGCATATGATTTTCTTTGAAAAATTTCTCATTTCCTCCCAAAAATTCATCTTTACCCAAAAAGGCTTTATAACCTCTTGCTTGAAAATTTTGAACTTTTTCAAATTCTATTCTACTATCTATTTTTCTATCTAAAAATTTTAAAATACTTTTAGCCACTGGGTGGTTAGTTAAATGTAAGAAATTTAATAATTCATTTTTATCCAACCTTTCATCTAAAAAGCTTTTTTTAACTTCCAAACTAGCCTTTGTTAAAACCCCTGTTTTATCAAATACAGTCACATTGCACTTACTCAAATCTTCCACAACACCTGCTTCTTTAAATAAAATTTTTTCCTTCAAACCAGCACTAATTGCTACTAAAGAACTCACCGGCGTAGCTAAAGCCAAAGCGCATGGACAAGCTATGATTAGCACAGAAACCATGCGTATCATGGCTTCTTCAAAACCTAAATTTAGTACAAAAAAAGTAAAAACAAAGCACAACAAAGCACAAATTAAAATAATAGGCGAAAAATACTTACTCACCTGTTGTACCATTTTTTCTATTTTGGCTTTTTTAGCACTTGAATTTTCAAGTAAATTAATAATCCTAGCTAATTTAGAATCCTTATAAAGCGCATTTGCCTTATATAAAGCATTCCCGCTTAAAACTAAAGAAGCAGAATAAATCATATCATCTTTTTGCACATCAAGCGGTAAGCTCTCTCCGCTTAAACTAGACATATCTAAACTAATATTACCACTAATACATACTCCATCTATTAAAACCCTATCACCTTCTTTTAACTCTATAATATCTCCTATTTGCACCTCTTCTACATCAATATTTTCTATTTTTTCATTTTTTAATACCCTTACTTCATTACCTAAAAATGATCTCAAATGATCGAGCGTATCAAGGGCTTTTTTCTTACTTAAAAGCTCTAAATACTTTCCTATAAAAACAAAACAAATAATCATCGCCACAGAGTCAAAATATACCTGTGAAGCTCTTGAAAACATTGCCCACACTGAATATATATAAGCTAAACTTGCTCCACTAATTACTAGAGTATCCATATTAACATTTTTAAATTTCAAAGCATAATAGGCATTTTTATAAAAAATCGAACCTGTGTAAAAAAGTACAGGAGTACAAAGTAAAAATTCAGCAAAATGTAAAATATCTTTAATATCAGCTTCCATACCACTAAAAAACCCGGCATATTTAGCTACAGATATCCACATAATATTCATTACGCAAGCTATAGCAACTATTAATTTCGCATAAAAATCTCTTTTGATTTGAGTTGCTCTTTGTTCATTTTTTGTAGGTAAATACACACTAGCTTTATAGCCTATGCTTTCTATATTTTGGATAATTTTTGCTAAATTTATGCTTTTTTCATCAAAAACAATTCTAGCTTTATGGGTAATAGAATTAATATCAACTTCTATCACTCCTTCGCTTTTAATGAGAATTTTTTCATTAAGCCAAACACAGGCTGCACAATGAATTTCTTCTATCAGTAAAAAAACCTCGCTAAAGCCTTCTTTTGTTTTTTGTATGTATTTTTCATAGTCTTTAATACTATATTCTATTGTTACTGGGGTTAAAGTTTGATTACCAAGTTTTTCATAAAATTCCTCCAAATTATTCTCTTGTAAAATTTCATATACACTTTCACAGCCTTTACAACAAAAATAATTTCCATTTTTTTCTATCATTTGTTCTTGTTTAAAGCTTAATTGGCAATGCTTACATCTCATTTTATACTTTCTTTATAAGTTTTTACAATATTTTATCATTTTTTCAAACTTTCAATTTTAAAAATTATTTACAAAGCTATATTATAATTTCCAAAATTTGACAAAAAAGTATTTTTTTTAATAAAATCTTTTTTGAATAAACTAAAACAAAAACTACATTTTCTACATTTTATGAGGATATATGGAAAATACAAAAGAAAAGAAACAACACCAAAGAACACACATTCCTGTTGAAGGTTATAAAATAGAAGATTTAAAGTTGCTTGATTTAGAAAGCTTAGTAAAAATAGCAAATGAAGCAGAAATAGAAAATCCAAGAGAATTTAGAAGACAAGATCTTATTTTTGAAATTCTAAAAGCACAAACCAAAAAAGGTGGCTTTATACTCTTTACAGGAATTTTAGAAATTTCGCCTGAAGGTTATGGATTCTTGCGTGGAATGGACTCAAATTTAAGCGATAGTGTAAATGATGCTTATGTATCAAACTCACAAATTCGCAAATTTGCTCTGCGTGTAGGAGATATAGTTACTGGTCAAGTTAGAGAGCCAAAAGATCAAGAAAAATACTATGCTTTATTAAAAATTGAAGCAATCAACTATCTTCCATTAAAAGAAGCTAGAGAAAGACCTTTATTTGACAATCTTACTCCAATTTTTCCAACTGAAAAAATCAAATTAGAATATGATCCTTTAAAATTAACAGGCAGAATGCTTGATTTATTTGCCCCTATAGGAAAAGGTCAAAGAAGCTTAATCGTAGCACCTCCAAGAACTGGTAAAACTGAGTTAATGAAAGAACTAGCTACCGCTATTGCTAAAAATCATCCAGAGGCTCATTTGATTGTACTTTTAGTAGATGAGCGTCCTGAAGAAGTTACAGATATGCAAAGATGTGTTAAAGGCGAGGTTTTTAGCTCTACTTTTGACTTGCCTGCCTATAATCATGTTAGAGTGGCTGAACTTGTTATAGAAAAAGCAAAAAGGATGGTAGAAACAGGTAAAGATGTCATTATATTACTTGATTCTATTACAAGATTAGCAAGAGCTTATAATACTGCCACACCAAGCAGTGGTAAAGTTTTAAGTGGCGGGGTTGATGCAAATGCCTTGCATAAGCCAAAGCGCTTTTTTGGTGCAGCTAGAAATATAGAACATGGTGGCTCATTAACCATCATAGCAACTGCTTTGATAGAAACAGGCTCAAGAATGGATGAAGTGATTTTTGAAGAATTTAAAGGAACAGGAAATAGCGAAATCGTTCTTGATAGAAATATTTCAGACAGAAGAATTTACCCTGCAATTAATATTATAAAATCAGGCACTAGAAAAGAAGAATTACTCCAAGGTGTTGAAAAACTTCAAAAAATTTGGGCAATTAGATCAGCTATTTCACAAATGGATGATATAGAAGCTTTAAAATTCTTATACTCTAAAATGCTAAAAACCAAAAGCAATGAAGAGTTGTTATCCATCATGAATGAGTAGTAATGCTCCAAGCTCTTGCTGTTAAATACAGACCAAAAAATTTCAATGAGCTTGTAGGGCAAAATACTGTTTCTACAAGCTTAAAATATGCTCTTGAAAATAACCGCTTAGCACATGCTTATTTATTTTCAGGATTACGCGGAAGTGGAAAAACTTCAAGTGCAAGAATTTTTTCAAGAGCCCTAGTATGTGAAAAAGGACCAAGTGCTAACCCTTGTGGAGAATGTTCTCAATGCTTATCTTCACTCAGTGGCTCTAATATAGACATTATAGAAATGGATGCTGCAAGCCATAGAAGCTTAGAAGACATTCAAGAGCTTATCGAGCAAGTTAAATACGCTCCATCTTTAGCTAGGTTTAAAATTTTTATTATCGATGAAGTGCATATGCTTACCCCACAAGCAGCAAATGCCTTGCTTAAAACCTTGGAAGAACCACCAAGCTATGTAAAATTTATACTAGCAACAACTGACCCTTTAAAACTTCCTGCTACGGTTCTTTCAAGAACGCAGCATTTTAGATTTAAGCAAATTTCTATTCACGATATCTTAAATCATCTTGAGTGGATTTTAGAAAAAGAAAATATCAATTATGAAAAAGAAGCTTTAAAACTCATAGCAAGAAGTGGAAACGGATCTTTAAGAGATACTCTAACTTTATTAGATCAAGCCATAGTATATTGTCAAAATCATATACAAACACAAAAAATTACTGCGATGCTAGGCTTTTTAGATCCATATAAAATTGAAGAATTTTATCAAGCCATTTTAGCTAGCGATAAAGATAAAGTTCTTGAGTTTTTAAAAGAATTTGAAGATTACGAGGCAAGCAATGTCATTGATGAAATGATATTTTTTTTAAAAGAAGCATTTTTTGCCAAAAACAATCTTTTTTCTATGTTAATTTACGAAAGATTTTTTAGAATTCTTTCGCGTGCTAAGACTATGTTAAATTCTAGCGATGATGATAGTTTTGTACTTTGTGTTATGGCTTTCATGCTTATAGAAGCAACTTATCTAAAAAGTATTGATGAGGCTATTTACAGTAAAAGCCCAAAACAAGATAACACACCAAGCCTAAAACAACAAGAAATTCTTTCTACACAAACAATTAAAGAAGAAAAACTTAATCCTTATGAAAGCTTATTAAAAGCTATTTACAAAAGAGATTATGATTTAGCTGAAGTTTTCAAAAAAACCACGCAGTTTATTTCTTTTGAAGATGATATTTTAAGTATTAGCTCACATGCTAAAGATGATGATAGAAAAACCCTAAACAATGGCTTTAAATTAATCAAAGTCTTGCTTTATGAGCTTTTTGGAGAAAAAACACAAATTAAAATTCAAAAAATAGAAACTATAGATACCCAAAAATTACAAGATATATTCAAAACTCCTATAAAACAAGAAATAAAAAGTACTCCGAATTTAAATGAACATTTTGAAAATTTTAAAAAAGATGCTAAAAAATACGATCCTAAAGACGAAACCAAAGAAGCTCTCAATAAGCTCTTTGGCTCCCCAACTATACAAAATTAAAAACTGCCGTTGATTGAAATATAAATTCTTCTTCCTTCTTCTATGCGATTATAAGTATTTACCCAAGCATCTTCACCTTTGTTTTTATAAGACTCCCAATCATTTGTAAAACTTTTATCAAAAAGATTATAAATTGCCGCATTAATATTCCATTTTTTATTAATATCATAACGCACACCCATAGAAGCTAAAAAGACATCTTGATAATACTCTCTATTAATATTTGTATCACCCATATAACGATCTATTTGCCATTCGCCTTTTATCCATGGAGTGAATTTGCTAAAGATATTATAACTTGCTTTTAACATGATATTGTGTTTTAGACTATCAATTTCTGGTTTTCCTATCATAGTTTTATCTTGCGCATCTTTAATTTCACTATCAAGATAAGTATAAGCTAAATCTAAATTTAAATGCTCTACAGGAGTAATCCCGGCTCCAAGTTCTATGCCTCTATACTCAACCTTGCCATGATTAATCGCCTGATAGCATGTATCAGCTTCACATTTTCCAATACCCAAAATCATATTGCTATTACTAAATTTTTGACTAGAAATTTTATCTTTAAAATTTGTTAAAAAGCCAGTTGCTGAAATATAAAACAAATCATTATTATAAACAGCGGCTAGTTCATAATTAAGCGATGTTTCTTCTTTTAAATTCGGATTTCCATACATAGGATATTTACCTTGTCCACTATAATTATAAGCACCAGCTATCAATCTATTAGCATATGGGGTTCTAAAGCCTGTTGAAACACCGCCTTTTAAAGTAAGCTCACTAGTAGGATTATAAACTAAATAAGCTCTTGGAGAAATGTTATTTCCAAAAATTTCATGATAATTATATCTTGCTCCAAAAGTAAATCTTAAATCATCTCTTATACCATATTCATCTTCTGCAAAAAAAGCTAATAAATATTGATCAAAATTAGTAGGATTAGCAATTTTATCTTGCATTTTCTCAAGTCTATACTCACCACCCACGCTTAAAATATGACTTTGACCTAAAGGAATAACTGATTTTGTATCTATAATAATATCTTCAGCAACTATATCTCTATTTTGCCCTAAAAATGGCTGATTTGCTTGGCCAACTACCTCACGCCCATCGTTACTTACACGGTTATACTGCAAAGTAGAAGTAATTGAAAAATCATCATATACCCCCTCATGACTTAAATAAGTTACCAACTTATCTACTTGCATGGTATCTGTATAACCACCTGTTAAAGAGCCATCATTTTTATCTGTTGGTTTTGTTAATGTACCGAGTTGGCCTTTTTTATTATCATAATGATTTCTTGAAAAATCAATATCAAATATCAAAGTATTATAATCATCTATTAAGTAATTTAATCTAGTTCCTAAATTAAAATTACTTGCTTTTGTAGGACTTTGTGCTTGATCACCTTGCACTCTTTGACCACTCCCATTACTAAATTCAACATTAGATTGTTCTCTATAAAACTCTCTAAAACGCAAAGTAAGTCCCAAACGATCATTCATCAATGGACCACTAGAATATATACTTGCGCCATAAGTATTACCCCATTCTTTATGTGCATTAAAAATACTATCCAAACTAAATGATGTTTCCCACTCGTTACTTACTTTTTTTGTGATGATATTTACAACACCACCCAAAGCTTCAGAACCATATAAAGTGCTCATTGGCCCTTTTATTACTTCTATTCTTTCTATACTAGAAATTGGTGGTAAGAATGAATTTGAAATTTCATTAAAACCATTAGGTCCTACTTCTCCACCTATTCCTTGACGACGCCCATCAATCAAAACTAAAGTATATCCAGTAATACCTCTCATGGTAATATTATAAGAGCCTGTTTTTCCTTTACTAGCAAATAAATCTACACCAGGAATATCAGCAATAACTTCAGCAACATCTCTATAAGGCTTACTCTCTAAATCTTTTTTACCAATCACATTTATAGTAGCAGGAGCTTCTTTAATATCTTGAGAAAACCCCGAAGCACTCACTATAGAGCTATCTAATAAAACTTCTTGTGATAAAGCATTACAGACCAAAAGACTAGCAACACAAACTGACAAGCAATAACTTTTCATTATTTCCTTTCATAAATAAACAAAATTTTCAAAGTTGGAATATTATGATAATAATTATTAATTTAAAATAAATTTATTATATCAATTATGATAATTGTTATTAATAAATAATTTAATTTTCAGTAATATAATCACAAAAAATTTTTAAGATGAGGGTGTAATGGAATTTTTAAAAACTTATATTGACTTAATTATATTTATTGTTTTAGGGTTAATGGCATTTATTGCTATATGGTGCACTATAGAACGCATCTTATTTTTTAGAAAAATTAAACTAAATGATTATCAATGCCAAGAAAAATTTGATGATGCAATTAGTGAAAATATCACTATGCTTTATATTATTTACACTAACGCTCCTTATGTAGGACTTTTAGGAACTGTAGTAGGGATTATGATTACATTTTACGACATGGGAGCAAGTGGAAATATTGATGTAAAATCTATTGTTATTGGCTTATCGCTAGCTTTAAAGGCTACTGCTTTGGGAATTTTAGTTGCCATCCCTTCTTTGATGGCTTATAATGGATTGCTTAGAAAAATATCAACTTTGAGTAATGCATATCGTATTTTTAAGGATAAAAATGCTTAAATTGCCAAAAAATGAAGGTTTAAATATTATTCCTTTTATAGATATAATGCTTGTTTTACTAGCCATTGTTTTAAGTATATCCACTTTTATCGCACATGGTGAAATCAAAATCAATCTACCTCAAAGTGAAAATTCAAATTCCATAAGTGAAAATAAAGACAAAATAAGCATCTTAATCGATAAAGAAAATAAATTTTATATCGATGGAAAAACAGTTTCCATAGAAGAAATAAAAGAAAAATTTGACACTATAAATTCTAAAACCTTAGTAGAGTTAAAAAGCGATAAAGAGGCAAAATTTGAAAGCTTTGTAAAAATTATTGATATTTTAAAAAATAAAAATCATGAAAATTTTCAAATTTTAACAGAGCAAAAAAGATGAAGACTTTTATAAGTAATCATAAAAATCAATCATTTTTCATTACTTTATTTATCTTTTTACCTTTACTTTTTGTTTTTCTTTATACTAAGAATTTTTTATATATACAACATAACACTACAAAGGAAGAAAAATTTAATATAGCTATAAAACAATTTTTACAAGATTCTCCTAAAGTAAAAAACGAACAATCTAAACAAGAAAAAATAAAAAAAATAGAACAAGTAAAAGAAAAACCTATCGTTCAACCTAAAAAAATAAATACTTCAACCGATACTAAAGCAGCAAATCGATTAAAAGAGGAAATAAAATCTCAAAAAATAACATCTCAAGAAAAAAACATCCTGATAAATTCTCAAGAAAGCATATCTTTAACTAATAACAATGAACTTTTAAAAGAAGTTAAGCAAGCTATAGATAAAGCTTTAATTTATCCTAGGCAAGCTAGAAAAATGCGGATGAGTGGTGAAATTTTATTAGAATTCACATGGACTAAGGATAAAAACTTATTAAACTTAAAAATATTAAAACCATCAAAATATAAACTATTAAATGATAGTGCCTTAGAAACTATACGCATAGCATCTAAGAATTTTCCACAATATGAAAAAACTTTTCATATAAGAATACCT
The DNA here is from genome assembly GCF_025772045.1 of Campylobacter sp. IFREMER_LSEM_CL1890. Taxonomy (NCBI): domain Bacteria; kingdom Pseudomonadati; phylum Campylobacterota; class Epsilonproteobacteria; order Campylobacterales; family Campylobacteraceae; genus Campylobacter; species Campylobacter sp. IFREMER_LSEM_CL1890. The sequence continues at coordinate 44,003 of NZ_JAKMRK010000012.1, forward strand.
TTAATATACAAAATAAACTAAGCAATTTTGCTTAGTTTATTTTGATTAAATTATGTCCTTTATAGATCCCATAAATTTTATAATCTCCATTTTTAAGCATCAAAACTACAGGATATTCTTCTTCATAACCTTGTTCCATTCCAGGACTTCCTTGAGGCATACCAGGAGCAGAAATACCTATAACATCCTCAGGTTTATTTTCCAAAAGCCAAGCAACTGCATCTTCAGGAACATGCCCTTCTATAGCATAGTCATCAATCACGCCAGTATGACAGCTTTGATACATAGGCTGAATATTCATTTTTTCTTTTATTTTTAAAAAATCTTCACTTTTGTGTATTTGTACTTTATAGCCTTTATCTTTCATATAATTAGCCCAAAGATCGCAACATCCACAAGTGGGACTTTCGTAAATATTTAATATTTTTTCATTAGCCAATAAGCTTGTAAAACCAAGCGTTAAAGTTAAAAATAATTTTTTCATATATCCTCCAAAAATAAAAAAGATACAATACATTATAAAAATTAATATTTTATATCAAAAACCAAAAATATCAACTATGGCTAATTAAAAATATTAAATTAAAGTATTACTACTAAATAAAATTTCTAAATAACTTTTCTGATTTTCTACCACTTAATAAATACTAAAACCTTCTTTTTATTTTGTAA
>NZ_JAKMRK010000013.1:0-33498 GCF_025772045.1 Campylobacter sp. IFREMER_LSEM_CL1890
ATAAAGACTTGATAAAGTCTTTATCATATAAAATTATTTTTCCCCTATATAAATAAAATGCTGTATACTTCCTTCAAAATTATATAAATTTATTAATTCATAATCTCCCCAAAATAATGGTTTAAAAGGTTTAAATTTTTCTTTTAATTCTTTAATCGTATTTGTAAATTTATATAAGTAGATTCGCCATTTAATCTTGGACTAGATTTTACTTCCACTAAACCATTATCTTTAACATCTCCTGCAACAAATTCTTGATAAGCTTTAGAGCTAATCATTGTCGCGAAAATTATTGCTCCATCATTACATAAATCATAAAATTCTTCAATAGTTTTTTGAAAGTCTTTGTTTGGTAGATAATATAAACTTTGATTTGCAAAAATAAAATCCATTTTTGCATCAAATAAATTTTTAAAACTAGAATTTGGTGTAATAACATGAAAATTATTTTCATTTATCCTAGGATCTTTTTTCCAAGTATTTTTTAAGCTAGGAACAATATCTATACCATAAGCATTAATACCCCCCCCCTGTTACATCTTGAAAATACTTAGAATGAACTCCATTTCCACAACCAAAATCAAGTAAATTTCCACTTGTTTTATTTAATTTGTATTTTAAGATTCTCTCATAAAATCTTATAACATGTCCATCTGGATATTGTAAGCCATATCCTTCATTGTCATATTTTTTAGTATATCCTGATAGTGAATTATCCATCATTTCTCCTTTAAATTTAAGATATAAATTGATTATACAATAAAATAAGTCTTTGTTATTTATTTTTTAACAAATTTACACTTAGTAAAACAACAAAACTAAAAATTAAAAGTATGAGACTATAAATATGAGCTGTGGCAAAATCTAAATTTTCCATACTTTCATATATAGCAATACTAGCTACTTTTGTTTCTCCGCTTAAAGAACCACCTATCATTAATACTATACCAAACTCGCCCATAGTATGTGCAAAACTTATTACTAAAGCACTAAGTATAGCTGGTTTGATACTTGGTAAGATTACTTTAAAAAGTGTGATGAAAGAATTTTTTCCCAAAGAAAAACTTGCTTCTATAATATTTTTAGAAATTAAAGACATTGCATTATATAAAGGATTAAACATAAAAGGTAAAGAGTAAATGCAACTTGCTATTACCAAGCCTTCAAAAGTAAAAGCTAAAGTGATATTAAAATATTTTTCTAAAAATTCTCCAAAAAAAGAATATTTTGAAAATAAAATCAACAGGTAAAAACCAACAACAGACGGTGGTAAAACTAAAGGTAAGGTCATTATAGTTTCTAGAATTTTTTTTGCTCTAAATTGCTTAAAAGTAAAAACCCAAGCAAGAGGTATGCAAAAACAAAACAAAATTATACAAGTAATAATAGAAAGTTTTATGGAAACTAAAAAAGGCGTCCAATCTATACTTAATAATAATTGCGTCATTATAAAACTTTCTCAAGTCAAAAAAGACTTGAGATTATTTTCCTAAATTTGGCTCCATTTCTATAATTTTCCAAGGAAGTCCTTGAGTATTTAACTCATCCATGAAAGGTTTGGCGTCAAATTCTTCCATGTTAAACACACCTTTTCCTTGCCAAATTCCTTTAGCAATTAATTTCGTACCTATCATAGCAGGGACACCTGTAGTATAGCTTACAGCTTGTGCACCAGTTTCTTTAAAGCATTCTTCGTGATTACAAACATTGTAAATATAAACTTGCTTATCTTTTCCATTCTTTACACCACGGATTACACAACCTATATTAGTGTAACCTTTAGTACGAGGGCCCAAACTAGCAGGATCAGGAAGTAAAGTTTTTAAAAATTCTATTGGTATTATCTCTCTACCTTGATGCATAACAGGTTTAATACCTAGCATACCAACATTTTCAAGACATTTCATATGAGTTAAATAACTTTGTCCAAAAGTCATAAAAAATCTTATTCTTTTTAGACCTTTGATATTTTTTACTAAACTTTCAAGCTCTTCATGATAAAGCAAATAACTATCCTTTACTCCTACTTCAGGATAATCCCACTCCATTTTTATTTCCATAGGTTCAGTTTCTATCCATTTTCCATTTTCCCAATAACGACCCTTAGCAGATACTTCTCTTAAATTTATCTCAGGGTTAAAATTAGTTGCAAAGGCATATCCATGATCACCTGCATTACAATCTAGTATATCAATATAATGAATTTCATCAAATAAATTTTGTTGCGCATAAGCACAAAATACATTAGTAACACCTGGATCAAAACCGCTTCCTAAAAGTCCTAAAATTCCTGCTTGTTTAAACTTATCATTTCTTAACCATTGTTCTTTATATTCAAATTTAGCTAAATCAGGATGTTCATAATTTGCAGTATCTACATAGTGAATATTAGTTTGAATACACGCATCCATTAAAGCAAGATCTTGATAAGGCAAAGCCACATTTAATAAAATTTCAGCTCTTGTTTTTTTAATAAGCTCTACAACAGCAGATGTGTCATCTGCATCTATTTGCTCAGTTTGAATTTCTATACCTAAACGCTCTTTTATAAAAGCTGCTATTTCATCACATTTACTTTTAGTTCTACTTGCTAGAGTTATTTTACTAAAAACATCACTATTCATTGCACATTTTACAGTTGCAACGCGACTTACACCACCTGCACCTATAATTAAAAGATTTTTCATTAACTATCCTTAATTTTTTTGAAAATTGTAACAAAAAAACTTTATAAAGCATTGAAATAAAAAATAATTTTTATAATGTTTTTTTAAAATAAAACAAGTAAAATGATGATTTTTTAAATTTTTTAAGGACACTTATGAATTTACAAAGTGTGGAATTTTCTTATCCTATTATTATTACTTTTATTACCTATGCATTTTTAATGCTTTTTATAGGTTTTTATTTTTACAAAAAAAATCAAAATAGTAAAGATTATTTTGTTGGAAATGCATCAATGGGACCTATAATATCTGCCTTAAGTGCAGGTGCTTCTGATATGAGTAGTTGGCTTTTAATGGCTTTTCCCGGTGCTTTATACGCAGCTGGATTGGGACAAATTTATATAGCCATAGGTTTAAGTTTTGGTATGTTTCTAAACTGGACCTTTGTTGCTAAAAGATTAAAGATTTTTTCTCAAATAGCCAAAGAATGTATTACAATTCCTGATTTTTTTGAAAGTCGCTTTCATGATGATAGACATATTTTAAGAAGTATTTGTGCGGTAGTTATTTTAGTATTTTTTACTATTTACATTAGTGCTGGATTAGTAAGTGGTGCTAAACTTTTTGAAAGTGTATTTAATTTGCCTTATATTTTTGCATTGAGTATTGGATTTTTAGTTATTGTTTTATATACTTTTTTAGGTGGCTATAAAGCCGTATGCTGGACTGATATGATACAAGGACTTTTAATGATGAGTTCATTAATTATCATTCCTTTTGTGATGATTTTTGAACTTGGTGGCTTTGGCGAAGCTTTTTCTACTATAAATGATGTAAAACCTCAAGCTTTTGGTTTAGATGGTGGTGGTTGGCTAGTGATAGCATCAACCTTAGCTTGGGGGCTTGGATATTTTGGCCAACCTCATATTTTAATTCGCTTTATTTCTATAAAAAATGTAAAAGAAATTCCTACTGCGACTTTTATAGGCATAACTTGGATGGTAATTTCTTTATTTGGTGCTGCTATGATAGGATTTTTAGGTATTGCTTATATAGCTAAATTTGATCTTACTTTAAATGATCCTGAAAGAATATTTATTGTAATGTCTCAAGTGCTTTTTAACCCTTGGGTGGCGGGAATTTTACTCAGTGCAATTTTAGCAGCCATTATGAGTACTGCAAGTTCTCAATTGCTAGTATGCGCTTCTAGCTTGGTGCAAGATTTTTATACACAAATCTTAAAAAGAAAAACAAATGATAAAAATATTACTTTGTTGTCACGCTTAGGTGTTTTGATTGTAGCGTGTGTAGCTTTTACACTTTCACTTGATACTCAAAGTCAAATTTTAAGCATAGTCTCTTATGCTTGGGCAGGTTTTGGAGCTAGTTTTGGAAGCGTTATTTTATTTTCTTTATTTTATAAAAATATGAGCAAAGAAGGTGCAATAGCTGGAATGGTTAGCGGGGCTTTAACTGTTGTATTTTATAAGCATTTTGGTTCAAATTTTATAGAAATTTATGAAATCATTCCTGGATTTTTAGTCGCAAGTTGTTTTATTATGATTTTTAGTATAATATTTAAAGCAAAAAAACATACAATAAAACATTATGAAAAAATGCTGAAAGAAATTTAAAATGTTTAAATCTTTTTTTTATTCTAAAAAATGGGCTTTATGGGCTTACTTGGGTCTGTTTTTTTTATTGTCTTCTTTATTAGTACAAACCTCTATTAATGTAGCAATAAATGAATGGTATAAAGAATTTTACGATGTTTTACAAGATGCAAAAAATCATAGCATAAATGATTTTTATCATTTTATTAAACAATTTTTATATTTAGCACTGCCTTATGTATTAATCGCTACTATCACGCAATATTTTGGAAGCATATATGCTTTTAAATGGCGCGAGGCTATGACTTTTGATTATATTAAATTTTGGCAAAAAAAAGATGATAACATAGAAGGTAGTTCGCAAAGAATTCAAGAAGATATCTATAATTTTTCAAAAATCATAGAAAGTTTAGGGTTAGCTTTTGTCAAAGCAATTATGACTTTAGTTGCTTTTGTGCCAATTTTATGGATGTTAAGTGCACATGTTAATTTACCTATCTTAAAAGATATTAATGGCTCTTTAGTATGGATTGCATTTTTGGTTTCTTTAGGAGGTTTAGTTATATCATGGTTTGTAGGTATAAAACTACCTGGACTAGAATATAACAATCAAAAAGCCGAAGCTGCTTTTAGAAAAGAACTTGTTTTTGCTGAAGATGATAGAAAAAATTATGCAAGCGATGAAAGTATTTTAAGTTTATTTACCGGGCTTAAAATCAATTATAAAAGATTATTTTTACATTATGGGTATTTTAATATATGGCTTTATTTATTTGAGCAAATCATGGTTATAGTACCCTTTTTAATCATGGCTCCAAGTTTATTTTTAGGACTTATACAACTTGGAATTATCATACAAGTTGGTAATGCTTTTGACCAGGTTAGATCTTCATTTAGCATTTTTATTACCAACTGGACAACTATCACACAGCTTCGTAGTATTTACAAGCGTTTAGATGAATTTGAAAAAAATATAGAATATAGAAAACATTAAATTAATTTAAAATATATCATTATTTTTAAGCTAATTTTATAGTTTTGATTTGATATAATTTTGCGAAATTTTATTAAAGGAGTTTTTTTGGACCCCAGTCAATCTTTAGACTTAAATCAAACACTACCTACTGTTGCCTCTATTGATATAGGCTATTCTACTTTTATGATTCTTGTTGCATTAGCTTTAGTGCTTTTAAATGGATTTTTTGTTTTATCTGAATTTGCTATTGTTAAAGTGCGTAGATCAAAACTTGAAGAAATGGTAAAAGAGAAAAAACGCAATGCAAAAAAAGCTTTGGAAGTCACTTCAAAACTAGATACTTATTTAAGTGCTTGCCAACTTGGTATTACGCTAAGCTCTCTTGCTCTTGGTTGGATAGGCGAACCTGCTATTGCTAAAATTCTTGAAGTTCCTCTAGCAAATTTAGGTTTAGCTCCAGCATTAATCCATACCATAGCATTTATTATTGCTTTTGCTATTATCACATTATTGCATGTTGTGCTAGGCGAGTTGGTCCCAAAAAGCATTGCTATAGCCATTGCAGATAGAGCTGTTTTATGGGTTGCAAGACCATTGCATTTGTTTTGGTTACTTTTCTTACCTTTCATTAAAACATTTGACTTTTTAGCTGCAGTTTCTTTAAAAATTATAGGTATAAAACCTGCCAAAGAACACGAATTAAGTCACTCTGAAGAAGAGATTAAATTTATTGCGAGTGAAAGTCAAAAAGGTGGAGTTTTGGATGAATTTGAAACTGAAATCATACGCAATGCTGTCGATTTTTCAGATACAGTAGCAAAAGAAATCATGACACCTAGAAAAGATATGATTTGTCTTAATAAACAAAAAAGCTATGAAGAAAATATGCAAATAGTTTGTCAGTATAAACATACACGCTTTCCATACATAGATGGTTCTAAAGATATCATTTTAGGTATGGTGCATATTAGAGACATTATGCAAAATGAACTTAGCAAAGATAAGAAAAATTTAGATGATTTTCTAATCAAAATGATCCTAGTTCCAGAAAATATCAGCATATCTAAAGTTCTTTTCATGATGAATAAAGAACAAGTACATACAGCATTAGTAGTAGATGAATATGGCGGAACTGCTGGTCTTTTAACTATGGAAGATATTATGGAAGAAATTGTTGGTGATATTAACGATGAGCATGATGATTCTAGTCCACATTTTAAAAAGCTTGCAGAAAACATTTATGAATTTCAAGGAAGATATGAAATTAGCGAAGTAGAAGAAATGCTTGATATACGCTTTAATGAAGAATTAGAACAAGTCACTATAGGTGGATATGTTTTCAATCTTTTAGGACGCTTACCGGTGGTTGGAGATAGAATAGAAGATGAATTTTGCTACTACGAAGTCAAAAAGATGGATGGAAATAGTATAGAACGCATTAAAGTTGTACGCAAAAATACTGATGAAGAAGAGTAGCAAACTCTTCTTTTTACTTTTCTATAACCCTCAAATCTTATTCATTTTAACTTACAAGGAAAATTTTTATGCAACTACATGATGAAATTAATCAATTTATACAAGAATGCAAAAGCATTATGATATCGTCTTTAAATTTAAACAATCAAACCATATGTTCATATACTCCTATTATAAAAAACAAAAATGACTTTTATATTTATATTAGTGAAATTGCCGAACACTTTGAAGGAGTAAATTACAATAATAACAACATAGAAATTATGTTTATAGAAGATGAAAAAGATTGCATATCAATCTTTGCAAGAAAAAGGCTTAAATTTAGAGTAGAGAGTGTAGAAATAACAAGAGATAATCAGCTATTTGAACAAGTATTAAATACTTATGAAAATGAAAACAATAAAGAAATAATCCAAGTCATTAAAAATATGCAAGATTTTCATTTATTTCAGATTATACTGAAAAATGGAAGATATGTTAAGGGTTTTGGAAAAGCATATGAAATTAATGAAGGAACAATTAATTTAATTAATTCAAAAGAACATAAATAATTCAAGATGAGCTTTTGCCCATCTTGATAGATTAACCATTTCTTTTTTTGATAATTTCTTCAGAAACATTTTTTGGAACTTCATCATAGTGATCAAATTCCATAGAATAAGTAGCACGGCCTTGAGTTTGACTTCTAAGATCGGTTGAGTAACCAAACATCTCGGCCAAAGGACAAAATGCCGTAATAATTTTATTACCACCTCTTTCATCCATTGAATTTACTTGACCACGGCGTTTATTTAAATCACCAATAACATCACCCATATATTCTTCTGGAGTTTCAACTTCAACTTTCATCATAGGTTCTAAGATTACAGCACCTGCTTTTCTAGCACCTTCTTTAAAGCCCATAGAAGCTGCAAGTTTAAATGCCATTTCAGAAGAATCCACTTCGTGGTAACTTCCATCATAAACAATTACTTTAACATCTTCAACAGGATATCCCGCTAAAACACCATTTTGTAATGCCTCTTGAACACCTTTGTCAACCGCTGGAATATACTCTTTTGGAATTACCCCACCTTTGATATCATTTACAAATTCATATCCACTACCTGGTTCAAGTGGCTCAAGTCTTAAGAATACATGACCATATTGTCCACGACCACCTGATTGTTTAGCGTATTTGTATTCTTGCTCAACTGTTTTTCTAATAGTTTCACGGTAAGCAACTTGAGGTTGACCAACTTCTGCTTCAACTTTAAACTCACGAAGCATTCTATCAACAATGATTTCTAAGTGAAGCTCACCCATACCTGAAATGATAGTTTGACCACTTTCTTCATCTGTAGAAACTCTAAAGCTTGGATCTTCTTGAGCTAATTTATTTAAAGCAATAGACATTTTTTCTTGATCTGCTTTTGTTTTAGGCTCAACAGCAACTGAAATAACAGGATCTGGAAAATCCATTCTCTCTAAAATAACCTTATCTTTTTCACTTGCCAAAGTATCACCGGTTAGTGTGTCTTTAAGACCAACAACCGCTCCGATTTCTCCTGCATATAAAGTTTTAATTTCTTCTCTTTTATTAGAGTGCATTTTCAAAAGACGACCGATTCTTTCTTTTTTATCTTTTGTTGAGTTGTATGCATAAGAACCGCTTTCTAAACTTCCTCTATACACACGAACGAAAGTTAATTGCCCAACAAAAGGATCAGTCATAATTTTAAATGCTAGGCCTGCAAACTCACCATCATCAGTCGATTTTACAGAAACTTCCGTACCGTCTTCATATTCACCTTTAATATTAGCAACTTCATCAGGAGCTGGTAAATAAGCAACAACAGCATCAAGTAATGGCTGAACACCTTTATTTTTAAAAGCTGTACCACAAAGCATAGGAACCATAGAAAGACTTAAACATCCTGCTTTAATGCCTGCTTTGATTTCTTCTTGAGTAAGCTCTTCACCACCTAGGTATTTTTCCATTAATTCATCACTTGTTTCAGAAACCGCTTCTATCATTTTTGTGCGATATTCTTCGGCCTTTTCTTTAAGTTCAGCTGGAATTTCTTTTTCTACATAATCAGTTGGCTTATTTTCATCTTCCCATACCAAAGCTTTCATGGTAATAAGATCAATTACACCTTTGAAATTATCTTCAGCACCGATTGGAATTTGAAGTGGAACTGGGTTACCTTTCAAACGATTTTTGATTTGTTCTTCAACATTAAAGAAATTTGCACCAATTCTGTCCATTTTATTTACAAAAACAATTCTTGGAACACCGTATTTATTAGCTTGTCTCCATACGGTTTCTGATTGTGGTTGAACTCCACCTACTGAACAAAACACCGCAACTGCACCATCTAAAACACGCATTGATCTTTCAACTTCGATTGTAAAGTCAACGTGGCCTGGAGTGTCTATAAGGTTAATTTGATGGTTTTTCCAAAAACAAGTTGTAGCAGCAGAAGTAATTGTGATACCTCTTTCTTTTTCTTGCTCCATCCAGTCCATTGTAGCTGCACCATCATGCACCTCACCAATTTTATGGCTCATACCTGTAAAGAAAAGAATTCTCTCACTAGTAGTTGTTTTACCTGCATCAATATGAGCTGCGATACCTATATTTCTAACTCTTTTTAAAGGAGTACTTCTTGACATATTTTACTCCTCTTACCAGCGATAATGAGCAAATGCTTTATTAGCTTCTGCCATTTTATAAGTATCTTCTTTCTTCTTGAATGAAGCACCTTTGCTATTAGCTGCATCTAATAATTCTGCTGCTAATTTTTCTATCATAGTTCTTTCGCTTCTTTTTCTAGCAAAAGAAATAATCCATCTTATAGCTAAAGCTTGTTGTCTAGCTGGGCGTACTTCTACTGGCACTTGATAAGTAGCACCACCAACACGACGAGATTTAACTTCTAATAAAGGCTTAATATTTTCAATAGCATCATTAAAAATTTCTATACCTTTTTTTTCTCCACCTTTTTTATCGATAGCTTCTAAAGCACCATACATAATAGTCGTAGCTGTGCTTTTTTTACCATCATACATTAAAGAATTAATGAATTTTGTGATTACTTTGTTTCCATAAATCGGATCTGGCAAGACTTCTCTTACCGGAGCTTTTCTTCTTCTCATAATTTTCCTTCAAATTTATAATTTTACTCAAACAAAATCAAATCTAACGGATTTGTCTGCAATTTTATTACTTAGCTGCTGCTTTAGGGCGTTTCGCACCATATTTAGAACGAGAAACGGTTCTTTTTGCAACACCTGCAGTATCTAAGGCACCGCGAACAATGTGATACTTAACACCTGGTAAGTCTTTTACCCTACCACCACGCACTAAAACAATGCTGTGTTCTTGTAGGTTGTGACCTTCACCACCGATATAACTAATAACTTCAAAGCCACTTGTAAGTCTTACTTTGGCAACTTTTCTTAACGCTGAGTTTGGTTTTTTAGGGGTTGTTGTATAAACCCTAGTGCAAACTCCCCTTCTTTGTGGACAATTTTTAAGCGCTGGAGATTTAGATTTCTCTAAAACTTTTTTGCGCTCTTTTCTAACCAATTGATTTATGGTAGGCACAATAATTCCTTTCTTTAAAAAATGTAATAAACTTTGGATAATATCTAAATTTTACTTACAAAAATATAAACTAAAAACAATTTAAATCTTTTTGCAAATTTTCTAAAAACAAACTCACATGATAAACATCGGTGCTTGCGTGATTTACATTAATACTTAGTGGAATAAAACATTGATTTTTTCCTTGATAATTTTCCCACTTGTAAGAATAGGAAAAAAATAATTTTCTTTTTTAGGTAAATGTAAAGAGAAATTCTCAAAATTTATCCAAGGGATTGCTGAAATATTAAAAGAATTTTTAATATTCTCTTTTACAAACATAGTGTTTTCTTTAATGAATTGTTTATCTTGCTCGAAATTATGTAAAAAGTTTTGAAAATCTTCATTAAATTCAGTCCATAAAACACAAAAAGTCTTTGATTTTTCACAAAAAGCGGTATAACTTGGATGGATAATATCAAAACAAATTAATTTATCATCCTCTAAGTATAATTTAAATTTAGGTATTAAATTAACATTTTTACTTAAAAAAAATAGATAAAACTACCATAAAAAGAATAATTTTGATTTTTAACAAAAGAATAAAATTTACTAATATCTAATTCAAAATTTAATTCAAAATAGCAGAGAAATTTAGTATAAAATTCAAAATGCTCTTTTCTTGAGTAAGTTTTTAAATCTATAATCTTCAAATTATTATCCTTTAAATTTAAAGATTATAGCAAATCCTATCTAAAAAATAGATAGGATTGAAATCATTGTTTGTTGGTATTGTATTGTAAATAAACCACATGGGTAGCTAAATACTCTTCAAGACCATGTTTTCCATCAGCTCCACCTATGCCACTTTTTCTAAAACCTGCATGAAATCCTTGCATTGCTTCAAAATTTTCACGGTTAATATAAGTTTCACCAAATTTTATTTCTCTACTAGCTCTCATTGCTATATCTAAATTTTGTGTATAAATAGAACTTGTCAGTCCATATTCACAATCATTTGCCATATCAATTGCCTCATCAAGTGTATCAAATTTAGTAATTGGTAAAATCGGAGCAAAAATTTCTTTTTGCATGATCTCATCTTCATGCTTAACATTTGTAAGAACGCTTGCAGGAAAATAATATCCGCTTGTATCGGTGATTTTTCCACCGCATTCTACAACTGCTCCTTTATTCGTAGCTCTCTCAAGCATTGCTAAAGCATTATCAACCCCTGCTTGATTGACAAGCGGACCCATATCAAAATCGCCTTTCAAAGTGTTTCCAACACTTACTTTACTCATGGCTTTTACAAATTTATCTACAAATTCATCATAAACACTTGTATGCACATAAGCTCTTTCGGCACAATTGCAAACTTGTCCGTTATTGCAAATTCTACTTGCCTTAATCGCTTCTACCGCTAAATCAATATCTGCATCTTTACACACTATAGCCGGTGCCTTTCCGCCAAGTTCTAGAGAAACCTTAATGATATTTTTAGCTGCAGCTTCCATCACTCTAGTTCCTGCTTCAACACTCCCTGTAAGACTTACCATACCTATGTTTTCATTACTTGATAATTCATGTCCTACCACACTACCCTTACCTGCAACTAAATTAAATACACCTTTTGGTAAAGAACTTTGCGAGACAAGCTTTGCAAATTCAAAAGCATTATTTGGAGTTTCACTGCTTGGTTTTATAACAATGGTGTTGCCTGTTAGTAAAGCAGGCGCCATCTTTCTTGCGATTAGAAAAAATGGAAAATTCCAAGGTAAAATTCCACCAATTACACCAATGGCACTTTTATATAAATATATATGCTCATTAGCTCTATCACTTTGTATAATTTCGCCTTCATACCTTCTAGCCCATTCAGCGGTATAATCCATATAATCTGCCGTAAAATTAATCTCTACACTAGCTAAAGCTCTAGTTTTTCCTTGCTCTTGCATTAAAATTTCTGTTAAAAAATTAGCATTTTTGCGTATTAAACTAGCTATTTCTCTTAAATGATTTGCTCTTTCAATCGCTGGTTTAGCTTCCCAATTTTTTTGTGCCTTTTTAGCTGCTTCAATTGCTCTTTGTGTATCTTCTAAAGAAGCACTTGCTACTCTTGATATTACTTCTTTGGTAGCGGGATTTAAAACTTCTATAAATTCGCCATTGTGTGGGATAAATTCGCCATCAATATAATTTAAATAAGTTGTCATTTTTTCTCCTTTTTTAATCTAAATGAAATACTTCTTCCATATTTAGCCACTTTTGTCCTGCATGAGCTAAAGATATTTGGCAGGGATCTGTAACTTTCCACCATTGTTGTGTATTTTTATCTTTTGCCATCTTAGCCATATCTGCATCAAAATCAACACCTGTATATTCAAAATATGCAAACAAATATTCTCCAAATAAATAAATAGAATAATTTTGTATATTACATTCTTTAATCATCTCACAAACACCTTTATAAGGCTTTGCATGAAGATCTTTATACTCTTGTATTTTTTCCTTTTTAATTTTTATAATTTGACCATATCTTTGCACCTATCCTCCTTATAAATTGATAAAGCATTTTTATAAAATATCTTGTCCAAATCTTTAAAAATATTTCCTTCTATGATAAATTTAGCCCATTTAGCTGGAGCTATTTTTGCCACAGGATAATTACTACCAAATATAAATTTATCTTCACTAAAAACATTCTTTAAAAATGAAAAACATTGAGATATAAAATCTCTATGAATTTTTATCGTAAAATCATCTGGTACGGAAATTTTTATCCATAAATTTGGGAAATCTTTTAATTTATGTAATATTTTTTTATATTCATCAAAATAGTTAATTTTAGGACTGCCCATATGATTTAAAACTACTTTTAAATTAGGATTATCAAATAAAAACTTTTCCAATATCCAAAGTTCTTCATTTTTCATGCAAGCTTCAAAAGGTATATTAAAAACATTTAGAAGTTCTAATTTTTCTTTAAAATCTGCTTCAAATAGTCTCTTAGCACCCTTTTTACTAGTATGCATTACCTCTCTAAAAGCACATAAGTGTTCTTTGTACTTTAAATCAGCTAAACAAATAAAAATACCATGTTCTTGTTTTTGCTTTAATGCAAATAAAGCTTCTTTTTCCAAATCATCACTATTTGTTTCAACATACATCGCACCTAAAAAATCAAATTCTTTATACTCATTTTTTGCCCTTAAAAAATCATAATTTTGTTCCAATCTATTATTGCCTTTTATCCACGAAATAGGCATTTTACTTAAATCCCAAAGATGCAAATGAGAATCAAAAATTTTTTGCATTTTTAAGCCTTTATTTTAGAACCAAAAAAACCATACCATGATACATATAAAAATAATGGGGCCATAGCCAAATATCCCATGCTTGTTCCAAAATAATCATTAATTAAACCCATGATAATAGGCATAATAGCACCACCAACTATACTCATAACAAGTAAAGAACCACCTAATTTCACTTGATTAAAAGGAAGATTTTTTGTTGCAACTGCAAAAATAGTAGGAAAAGAAATGGACATAAAGAAAAATAATGCAATTAAAATAACTATACTAATAAATCCGCTAGCAAAATACAAGCATACACATAAAATCACATTAATAAAAGAATACCATCCTAAAATAGTCTCACCTTTAATTTTCTTCATCAAAGGCGTAGAAAGAATACGACCTAACATAAAAGCAATTAAAGCTATCGAAAAATAATAAGCCCCTTGTTCATCTTTTAGATTTTCATTATGCTCACTAAGATAATTTATAAAAAAAGCTCCCGCGCTAACTTGATTTGCTATATACAAAAATTGTGCTAGCAATCCAAAATTAAAATGTTTATGCTTAAAAACTCCAATAGGTTTTGAGGTATCTTTTTGTTCATAATCACTACTTACTGCCGATCCTTCCGGAATTTTATTCAATGCAAAAGCAATCAAGATCAAAATAACAATTGCCGCAATACCAACATACACTAGCTGGACATTACCCATATTAGCAAGTAATGCAGCTTCTATTTGTTCTTTACTTGCACCTTCTTCTTGTTTTGTAATAGATAAAAACAAAGCTCCGCCTATGATAGGTCCTAAAAATTGACCCAAACCATTAAAACTTTGCGCAGCATTAATTCTAAAACTAGCATTTTTCTCATCACCAAGTTTTACCATATAAGGATTAGCACTAGTTTCCAAAGAACCAATACCGCAAGCTAAAATAAAAAAAGCAAATAAAAATAAGTAAAAATTAGCTAAATTTGTAGCTGGAATAATCAATAAACAACCTATTGCATACAAGATTAACCCAAAAATAATACCAATTTTATAAGAGTATTTATTTGCTATATATCCAGCAGGTAATGCTATGATAAAATAAGCACCAAAATAAGCGAGTTGCAAAAATCCACTTTCATGTTGAGTGATATGTAAATGATTTTGAAAATTCTTATTCATCACATCAATCAGCCCATAACTAACTCCCCATAAAAAGAAAAGAGAAGTTACTAAAATAATTGCTATTTTTATATTTTTAGAGTTATTTAACATATATCCTCCTTGTTATTAAATTTCATCCCAATTTAGAGCTCTATCTAAATGGATATATCCACCATCAGGAGTTAAAATTTGTCCTGTTGTGTGTGAAGCAAGAGGACTTAGTGTAAAAACTGCTGTGTTTGCTATTTCTTCTATAGTTGTAAAACGATGACCCAATGGTATGCATTTTGCTATTTTTTCATATTGAGCTTTTGGATTTGGAAAATTTGACAACCATTTTTCATAAAGAGGAGTCATAACTTCAGCCGGTGCTATAGCATTAACTCTAATATTATCTTTTGCAAAAGCGCAAGCCCATTCTCTTGTAAAACCTATTTGAGCAGCTTTTGCTGAAGCATAAGCTGAAGTTCTACCTTGTCCTGTTAAGCCGGTTTTACTTGTGATATTTAATATACTTCCTTGTTGCTTTTTAATATATGGTAAGCATTCTTTAGTCATAGTATAATAATGAAAAAGATTATTTTCATAAGATTTAATTAATTCTTCAGTTGTAGCATCTTCTATATGTAAATTATCATTTGCTCCAGCATTATTAACCAAAGCATAAATTCCACCATATATATTAACAACACTTTTAACAAGTGTTGAAATTTGTTCTGTATTTTTTAAATCTATTTGATAAAATCCATAATTTCCGCAAATGTCTTTTAGCTCATCATCTTTTTCTTTAGAAATTTCACTTCTTGAAAAAATAATTGGAATCCCACCTTCTAAAGCCCATAATTTAGCAATACCATAACCAATCCCTTTAGCACCACCTGTGATGATACAAATTTTGTTTTTAATTTTTAAATCCATAATATATCCTTTTTTATTAATTTAGCAAGTTGTAGCAAGTCTCCAAACTGAAAAATCATTTTGTTCATTTAACTCTGCCTTTACCAATTCTCCATTTGAAATTCTTATGATCAAATCTATAAGCTCATCACGCACTTCTTCTTTTGTCTTAATCCCATCTATAATACTTCCTGCATTAATATCAATAGCATCATTCATATTTTCATAACAAAAAGTATTAGAACTCATTTTAATAGTAGGCACAATAGCTGAACCTGTAGGAGTACCACGACCTGTAGTAAAAACACAAATATTTGCTCCACCTGCCACCATAGCGCTAAGTTGTTCTATATCATTACCTGGCGTATTCATAAAAGTAAGTCCTTTGGAAATTACAGGTTTAGCATAATCAATCACATCCATTAAAGTTCTAGTACCTGCTTTATAAACACAACCTAAAGACTTTTCTTCTATAGTGCTAAGCCCACCTGCAATATTTCCCGGACTAGGATTTGCTCCGCGTATATCAGCATGAAAAGATTTAACTAAATTCTCATAGCCTAAAATCTTATCATATACCTTTTTAGCTACTTCATCATTTTTTGCTCTCTTAGCAAGTATAGCTTCACACCCTATAAGCTCTGTAGTTTCTGCTAAAATTACTGCACCACCTTCATCAATTACAAAATCACTTAAACTTCCTAAAGCAGGATTGGCACTAAGACCGCTATAACTATCGCTACCACCACATTCTGTGCCTAAAATCAAATCACTAAAGTCCCCATCTATTTTTTCCAATTTTGCAGCATTTTCAAGCATTTGATTTACTATTTTGACACCCTTTTCTATGGTATTTTTACTACCACCGCACTCTTGTATTACTAAATATTCAACCATCTTATAAGGTGTCGCTTCTTTTATTTTTTCAGCTACTATTTTCGCTTGTATTACCTCACAACCAAGTCCTACAATTAAAACACCAAAAACATTAGCATTACTCCCATGGCCTATTAAAACATCTCTAGTTTGCAAAGCATCAAATTCGAGTTGAGAACAGCCATGTTGATGATTGATATATACTGCCCCATTGCATTTTCTGGCTATATTTTCGCACACCTTATTAGCACAATGCACGCTTGGTATAATAATGACTTTATTTCTCAAGCCAAATTTTCCATCTTCTCTTCTATAACCCATTATCTTTTTCATATTTATTCCTTATCCCCACGACCTCTAATACCTGCACTATTGTGAATATGCACCCATTCACCTTTATTAATATCACAACTTGCACTAGCTATAGCTTCTGCATATTTGATGACAACTTCATCTTTTTTTATATCTTTTAGTGCAAATTTATGTCCACTTGCAATATCATCTAAAAGTTCTATATTTTCCACGATTTCACCTTTTTTAAAATCACGCAAAGCAGTAGCGACATTATCTTTTTCATTGACTATAATATAGGCTTTCATAATTTTATACCCGTTTCTTTTTCTATAGTTTTAACAAGTTTTTTAGCTTCATTAAAACGAGTATTTAATTCTTCTTTTGTAGCATGTGATAAAGGATGGATGCTTGTATTTGCAAATTCAAATCCTCTAGCTTTTAAAAGCAAAGCAAATCCCATAGGAAAAGCCATACTCATACCAAATCTTATAGCTTTTAATAAACTTTTTTGAATCAGCAAAGCTCTATCTATATTTTTTTCATTGATTGATTTATAAATTTCACTCATAAGTTCTGGAAAAACACCACCTATACTAGTCATAGAACCATTTGCCCCTATCAGTAGTGCTCCTGCATAAAATTCTTCTCTTCCTACAAAAACATCAAAATCACCAGGCACTACATCTAATATATGATTTAAAAGTAAAGCATCTCCACTGCTATCTTTTATACCCACAACATTATCAAGCTTTGAAACTCTTTCTATAAATTTCAAACTTAGTGCTGGTGCAAAAAGAGGGATGTTATAAATATACAAAGGAAGCTTCACTTTAGAAGATAAATCTTTAATATATTCAAAAAGTGCATCTTCACTTAATTTATAATAATAAGGCATAGCAAGTAATAAAGCATCAAGCCCTAATTCATATGCTTTTTGTGCCAAAGTAAAAGTATTTTGATAAACTGTTGATGCAATACCTGTAATAACAGGGAGATTATTTTTTGCAGCTTCTTTTGTAAGTTTCATTATTTTGACTTGCTCTTCTATACCTAAAGCTTGAGAATCTCCTGCACTACCATTACAAAATAATCCATTTAAACCTTTTGAGATACCAAATTCGCAGTATTTAATAAATTCGTTTTCATTAATATTTCCACTCATATCATATGGAGTTAATAAGGCTGGTAAAGTTCCCTTTAATATTCCCATATTTTTTCCTTTCATTTTTTGTATATACAAAAATATTTTTATATACAAAAAATATAGCTAAAAATAGAAATTTTTAAAAACATCAAAATGATAAAAAAACAATACAAAAGTCTTATAAAAGTAGTTATAATCAACCATCTAAAGCAAAAACTGCTAATAGAAAATATTTTTTATATCATTAAAAATGTTACTAAAAGTAAAAAATATGATAGAATTTATCTATTGAAAAAGGAGCAAAATGACACATCAACCAACATTAAGGGTTTTAAAAATTTTAGAATTATTGGGCAATAATAATCAAAAAAATACACTAAGCTCTATTGCAAAAGATTTAAATATCCCTCCAGGGACACTTTCTCCTATACTTCAAACTTTACAAGCTAAAAATTACATTAAATGTGATAAAAATAAATTTTACACATTAGATTATAAAATTTTAGAAATTAGCCGTTGCATTTCAATAAAAAATAGCGCATTAGAATTAATTAAAAAACATATGAAAAACATCAGAAACTTAACAGGACAAACATGCCAAATGGGAATATTAAAAGAAGGAAATGTATTTTATTTAGAAAAACTTGATTCGGATAATCAAATACAAATCAAGTCTTTTGTCGGTGCTTCATATCCAGCTTACGCTACATCTTTAGGAAAAGCATTACTAGAAAAGAAAACCTATAAAGAGCTTGAAAAAATTTATCCAAATCCTTTTGAGAAAATAACGTCAAATACATTAAATAATCTAAAAGAGCTTTACGAAGAATTGTCTTCTATCAAAGAAAATAAAATAGCATTAGAAAGTGGGGAAATGAACCCAGAAATTGAGTGCATGGCCATAGGAATTGAATACGATGAAAAAATTATAGCTGCAATTAGTATTTCATATCATATATTTTACTCAAATGCAAATTTTAAAGAAAAAAATCAAAAAATTTTACTAGAAGAAAAATACAAAATAGAACAAGATTTAAAATTATATTTCCCGGAATTAGAAAATATATATCAATAAAAATCCCTAATTAGGGATTTTTATTCTTTTTCTTTTAATTTAAGTTTTTGTTCTTGATATAATCCCGTTCCAACAGGAATCATACGACCTAAAATTACATTTTCTTTTAGATCTTCAAGATAATCAAATTTACCTGCAATACTTGCTTCTGTTAAAACTTTCGTTGTTTCTTGGAAAGAAGCAGCTGAAATCACGCTATCACTTCCAATAGCCGCTCTTGTTACCCCAAGTAACACAGGTTCAGCCACAGCAGGCTCACCACCATATCTTAAAATTCTTTCATTTTCTTCTCTGAATTTTCTTCTTGAAACTAAATCACCCACGATGAAGTTAGTATGACCACTATCTACAATTTTAACTTGTCTTAGCATTTGTGATACGATGATTTCAATATGCTTATCAGAAATCACAACACCTTGACCGCGATAAACTTGCTGAATTTCAGAAATAAGATAATAATGTAATGCTTTTTCACCTAAAATTCTAAGTACATCATGGCTTGAAATAACTCCATCGGTTAATTTTTCACCCGCATGGATAAACTCACCATCTCTTACTTGAATACGTTTTGATTTATCTATCAAATACTCTGCACTACTTCCATCTTCTGCTTGAATAATGATTCTTTCTTTTGATCTTAAAGGCTTATCAAATCTAACAACTCCGTCAATTTCAGCTACAACGGCAGTGTTTTTCGGCTTTCTTGCTTCAAATAATTCAGATACTCTTGGAAGACCCCCGGTAATATCTTTTGATTTAGCTGCTGCCTTTGGTGTTTTAGCTAAAATATCAGCTTGCTTCACCTTATCACCATCATTTACATAAATAACAGTTTTTGGCTCTAATTGATAACGCACTACTTTGTCATTTTCACCTATGATTAACAACGCTGGACGCACTCCACTTGGTAAATACTCATTAATAACAAGCGATCTTTTACCTGTTGCTTCATCAATTTGTTCATCAGCACTATAGCCTGATTCAATATCTTCAAAATTTATAGTACCTGCAACCTCTGCAATTACGGTGTTATTATATGCATCCCATTCAGCAATGATAGTTTTGTCTTCTTTGCTTGATTTTGCTATGATAGCTTTAGGATTATCCACAAAAGCACTATCATCAAATTCAATCACGGATTCTCTTGGTATATAATGTCTTTTTGCTTCTCTATCATTTTCATCAGCAATAACAACAAAAACACCTTTTTCTTTAACTATATCACCTTTTTTAAGATTTTTAATCCTATCTAAACCATCGCCTTTGAGCATGTAAAATTTTAATGTGCCTTTTGCACCTGCTATAATATCTTGAGTGATAGGATCACCATCTTTTACTAGCAATTCACTTGCATAAGGAATACGATTTGGTATATTCCAACCTTCTTTAATCACTTCAACAATACTTTCATTTTCAGCTACTTCAACACCATCGCTATATGGAATATATAACTTACCTTCGATATTACCACTTACACCGGCAAGCTCATTAGCTTTTGCTAAATCATATTTTCTTAATATAAATTTAGCTTCATTGTTTTTTGCTTTAACGCTAACTACTACATCTTCATACGCATGTTCAATATGGATAGTTCCTTTAAATGGGGCTTTGATTTTTGGCTCAACAAGTAAAATAGCAGCATTGCGATGATTTGCAACGATAGTTTTACCTTGTCTATCTTCATAAGTGTTAAGATTATAAAATCTTACAAAACCTTCTTTATGTGCTACTACTTGACGATCTTGTAAATCTGTACTAGCAGTACCACCACTATGGAAAGTTCTTAGTGTAAGCTGAGTTCCTGGCTCACCGATTGATTGAGCAGATATAATACCTACAGCTTCACCTGGCTTAACTAATTTGCCCTCACCTAGGTTAATACCATAACATTTAGAACAAACTCCTTTTTTAGCTTTACAAGTAATAGGAGTTCTAATACTTACACTCTTTACACCACTTTCAACAATTACTCTAGTTTTTTCTTCATCTATTAAAGTACCTTCTGAAAATAAAATTTCATTAGTAATAGAATCAATAATATTTTCAGCTAAAACTCTTCCTAAAATTCTTTCCTCTAAGGTTTCAATCACAACACCATCTGCTGTGATTTCATTAATTTCAACACCCTCATGTGCACCACAATCATCCATTGTAACTTTTACATTTTGCGCCACATCGATAAGCTTTCTTGTTAAATAACCTGCATTTGCTGTTTTTAATGCTGTATCTGCGAGACCTTTTCTAGCACCATGAGTTGAAATAAAATATTCAAGAACATTAAGTCCTTCACGGAAATTTGAAATAATCGGCGTTTCAATAATTGAGCCATCAGGTTTTGCCATAAGACCCCTCATCGCAGCAAGCTGTGAAATTTGAGCTGCTGAACCTCTAGCACCAGAATCTGCCATCATATAAATAGAGTTAAATCCTTCTTTATCTTTTTTAATTAACTCCATCATATCTTTTGACAAGATATTATTAGTGCTTTTCCAAATATCAATAATCTTATTATATCTTTCACCCGAAGTAATCAAACCTAAATTGTAT
Source organism: Campylobacter sp. IFREMER_LSEM_CL1890 (assembly GCF_025772045.1). NCBI lineage: Bacteria > Pseudomonadati > Campylobacterota > Epsilonproteobacteria > Campylobacterales > Campylobacteraceae > Campylobacter > Campylobacter sp. IFREMER_LSEM_CL1890. The sequence continues at coordinate 21,589 of NZ_JAKMRK010000013.1, forward strand.
GAATTTTGAATTTCTCTTACTTGTTTTTTAGCTTCTTCTATGCTTTTTTGCTTTTGATCAGGCACAATAATATCAGCAATTGAAATAGAAATACCTGCTTTTGTTGCATATTCAAAACCAAGATCTTTTAGTTTATCTAAAAAGCTAGCACTTACTTCAAGGCCACCTTCTTTATAAACATAATCAACCAAAGCTGCAATATCTTTTTTCTTCATGACTTTATTCCACATATTTTCAGGAACAAAATCAGGTAAGATAGACTTAATAATCAATCTACCCGCGGTTGTTGTGATTTTTCTTCCATCAACCACACTTCTAATGCTTGCATGAATATCTAAAGATTTTGCTTCTAGAGCAATCATAACCTCTTCAATACCTGTGCAAATTTTATGCTCACCTTTAGCACCATCTTTTTCTAAAGATAGATAATAAATCCCCAAAACCATATCTTGAGAAGGTACAGTTACAGAACGACCACTTGCTGGAAGCAAGATATTCATAGATGAGAGCATTAATACTTTACACTCAGCTATTGCTTCTTGAGATAAAGGCACATGCACAGCCATTTGGTCCCCGTCAAAGTCAGCATTAAATGCCGCACACACTAATGGATGAAGTTGAATCGCTTTACCCTCTACAAGCACAGGATGAAAAGCTTGGATAGAAAGTTTATGCAAGGTTGGAGCACGGTTAAGCATTACAGGATGACCTTTAACAACCTCTTCTAAGCACTCCCAAACCTCATTAGTTTTGTTTTCTATCATTTTTTTAGCTTGTTTTACGGTAGTTGCATAACCTTTTTCTTCAAGCTTAGCTAACAAATGTGGTTTAAATAATTCTAAAGCCATTTTTTTAGGTAAACCGCATTGATCCATTCTAAGTTTTGGTCCAACAACAATAACACTACGACCTGAGAAATCCACCCTTTTACCAAGTAGATTTTGTCTAAAACGACCTTGTTTACCTTTGATAATTTCACTTAAAGATTTCAATGGGCGCTTATTTGCACCTTTAACTGCATTTGCTCTTCTGCCATTATCAAACAAAGCATCAACTGCTTCTTGTAGCATTCTTTTTTCATTTCTAATGATAATTTCAGGTGCATCAAGCTCCATAAGTCTTTTTAAACGCGTATTTCTATTGATAACCCTTCTATATAAATCATTCACATCAGAAACTGCAAATTTTCCACCATCTAAAGCTACCAAAGGTCTTAAATCAGGTGGTAATACAGGTAAATTTGTGATCATCATCCACTCGGGACGATTTGGTACTACTTCATCAATATTTGTATTGCTATTTAAATTACTATTTAAGAAATTTTCTACTACTTTTAAGCGTTTGATGATAGTTTTTTTCTTTGCCTCTGAATTAGTTGCTGCAATATCTTCTTTTAATTTATTTAAAAGCTCGACAAGATCTAAATTTGCTAGCAAATCTCTAACAACTTCACCACCCATTCTAGCTTTAAATCCACTACTTTCATAGCGTTGCATTAAATTTAAATACTGCTCTTCATTTAACACATCACAAAATTCAACTTTTTTAGTATTTTCATTATCATAGTACGCATCACCTGGATTTTCTACTATATATGCTTCATAATATAATACGCGTTCTAAGTCTTTCATCTTTACGCCGAGTAAAGTACCGATACGACTTGGTAAAGAGTTCACATACCATATATGTGCTACTGGGGTAACTAGCTCAATATGCCCCATTCTTGAACGACGCACTTTAGAACTAGTAACTTCAACACCACATTTTTCACACTTAATGCCCTTAAAACGCATTTTTTTATACTTACCACAAAGACACTCATAATCTCTTACTGGTCCAAAAATTTTAGCACAAAAAAGCCCATCTCTTTCAGGCTTTAAAGTTCTATAATTAATCGTTTCTGGTTTTTTTACTTCCCCATAAGACCATGATTTGATTTTTTCAGGACTTGCAAGTCTTAATTGAAAAGCTTCAAAGTCTCTAGGTCTGCCATCTTCTTTTATTTCGATAGGTTTAAATTTACTCATTATTCTCATCCTTATCAAAAATCTCAACATCTAAAGCAAGAGATTTTAATTCATTTGTAAGTACAAAGAATGTCTCTGGAATACCTGTTGCTGGAACATTCTCGCCTTTTGTTAAAGCTTTATAAGCACTAAATCTACCTTCAACATCATCAGATTTAATAGTAAGCATTTCTCTTAAAGTATGAGCTGCTCCATAAGCTTCAAGAGCCCAAACTTCCATCTCACCAAATCTTTGCCCACCAAATAATGCTTTACCACCAACTGGTTGTTGTGTTACTAAGCTATAAGGTCCAGTGCTTCTTGCGTGAACTTTTTCATCTACTAAATGGTGTAATTTAAGCATATACATACATCCAACATGCACACGCTCTGCCATTTTTTCACCAGTTCTTCCATCATAAAGTTCGCTTTTTCCATCCATAGCTATTTTAGCCATTTCAAAAAGCTTACCAAATTCTTCAACCGTTACACCTTCAAATACAGGAGTAGCAAATTTTACCCCTTTAGCCCAATCTCTAGCATAAGAAATAAGTTGCTCATCATTTAAAGTTTGTACAAATTTCTTTTCTAGCTCAAGTCTAGATACACTACAAATTTCAAGAATTTTTTCGCGTAATTCTTTTACAAAATCTTTTTGTTTTCTATCAAAAATTTCTTGAATTTGATCACCTAGTCTCATACCAACAATCCCTAAGTGACTTTCAAGAATTTGTCCTATATTCATACGACTTGGAACCCCTAGAGGATTTAAAGCTATATCAATAGGTCTTCCATCAGGTAAATAAGGCATATCAACTTCTGGAACGATATTAGATACAATACCTTTATTTCCATGGCGTCCCGCCATTTTATCCCCAACTTTTAATTTTCTCTTAGTCGCAATATATACTTTAACAAGTTTTACCACTCCACTTGGTAAAATATCATCTTTTTCTAAAATTTCTAATTTTTCATCATGCTCTGTTTTAAGCTTTTTCTTCTCGTTTTGGAAGTGATTTTTTAAATCATCATATTCTTTTTGCACTTCTTTAGAATAAGCTTTAACTAAAGAATTTAATGCAAAACGATTAATTTTTTCCAACTCGGTAATTTCTACCTTGGAACCTTTTTTATATTTAACACCATTTATTTCTTCGTCTGAATTTAAAGGTGATTTAGAAAGCAAAGAACATACTCTTAAAGTTTCTTCTCTGTCCATCATCAAAAGTCTATCGTGATGTTCTTTTTCAAGATTTAATTTTTCATCATCATAGGCTTTTACAGCACGAGCATCTTTTTCATAACCTTTTTTAGTAAATATTTTTACATCTACAACAACACCTTCCAATGAAGCAGTTGCATATAAAGATTTATTTACAACATGTCCTGCTTTTTCACCAAAAATAGCTCTTAGTAATCTTTCTTCAGGCGTAGGTTTTACCTCACCTTTAGGTGAAACTTTACCTACCAAAATCATACCAGGCTTTATATGAGTTCCTATTTTTGCAATACCACTCTCATCAAGATGTGCTAAATCTTCCTCTTTAACATTTGGAATATCTTTTGTAATCTCTTCAACGCCATCTTTAAGTTCTCTAGCCTCTACTTCTTTTTCATAAATATGAACACTAGTGAAAGTATCTTCGCGTAAAATTTTCTCACTAATTACAATAGCATCTTCATAATTATATCCATGCCATGGCATAAATGCGATCAAAGCATTTTTACCAATAGCAAGCTCTCCTTGGTCCATACTTGGACCATCTGCAATAATTTGACCTGCTTGAATAAATTCGCCTTTTTTCACAATCGGGTGTTGAATAAAAGTTGTATTTTGGTTAGTTCTTAGATTTTTTTCCATTTTATAATGATCAATAAATGGTCCATTTTCATCTTCGCCCAAAATAAAAATATTTTTATTATCAACTTTTTCTACAATACCTGCTCTTTTAGCTTTAATAGCTTCCCAAGCATCACGTGCAATGATTTTTTCCATACCAGTACCTACTATAGGTGCTTGTGCGGTTAGTAAAGGCACTGCTTGACGCTGCATGTTTGAACCCATCAGGGCTCTGTTTGCATCATCATGCTCCAAAAATGGAATCAAAGAAGCTGCAACCCCTACTATCATACCTGAACAAAGGTCAATCAAATGCACTTCTTCTCTTCTTGCTAAGATTGTTTCACCATCTTGTCTTGCTTCAACAAATTCTTCAACAATATTACCTTTTTCATCAATTTTAGTTGAAGCAGCTGCGATCACTAAACCTTCTTCTTGAGTAGCAGTTAAATAAACAATTTCATTACTTACTTTTCCATTTTCTACTTTCTTATAAGGTGCTTCAACAAAACCTAGATCATTTACTTTAGCATAAGTTGAAAGCGTATTAATCAAACCGATATTTTGACCTTCTGGAGTTTCAACAGGACAAATTCTTCCATAATGCGTTGCATGGACATCACGCACTTCAAAACCCGCTCTTTCTTTTACTAAACCACCCTCGCCAAGCGCAGATAAACGACGTTTATGAGTTACCTCACTTAATGGGTTTGTTTGATCCATAAATTGAGACAATTGACCACCGGTAAAAAATTCCATAATTGTCACAGTAATTGTTTTAGGATTGATTAAATCATAAGGCATTACTTTATCAATATCTGCATTTAATGCGGTAAATTTATCTCTGATTGATTTTTGCATTTTAGCAAGACCCACATGAAGTTCATTAGCTAAAAGCTCTCCGATCGATCTAATACGACGATTGCCTAAATGATCTCTATCATCAATATGGCCTCTACCATTTTTTACTTTAATTAAATATTTTGCAGTTTTTACTATATCTTCATTTGTTAAAACTGTAACATATTCAGGTGTATCTAATCCTAGTTTATGATTCATTTTCATACGACCAACTTTTGTTAGATCATATCTTTCAGGATTAAAAAATAAATCATTTACAAAAGCTTTTGCGGCATCTTTTACTACAGGCTCGCCTGGTCTCATTACTTTATAAATTCTAATAGCTGCTAAATCATTTTCATCTTCTATATTTTCAGTTTGTTTTAATAATTTTAAAGTCTCATTATCTTGAATGAAAGAATTAATAATAGCAGCATCAACTCCATTTGCTAAGTCATTTGCAATATCAAATTGTTTTTCTTCTTTAATTTTAGCTAGTTTTCCTTCATCTAATAGTGTTAAAGAATCATATAAAACTTCACCGGTTTCTTTATTAATGATAGGACTAGCTAAATATCTATTTGTTAAAATTTCAATTGGATATTCAACCCATTTAACACCGTCTTTTATAAGTTGCTCAGCTTTTTTCTTTGTCATTCTTTTACCGGCTTGGTGTACAACATTACCTTTTTCATCTTTTAAGTCATATTCGACTCTATCTAAAAAGTCATTTGGATTAAATTCAGTTAAAAATTTATCTTTTTTAACATGAATAGTTTGTATAGGGTAAAATAATTTTATAATATCTTGCTTTTTATAACCAAGTGCTCTAAATAAAATAGTAATAGGCACTTTCCTTCTTTTATTAATACGCACATAAAGCACATCTTTTGCATCATATTCAAAATAAAGCCAAGAACCACGATCTGGTATAATTTGAGCTGTATATACTAATTTATTTGCAACAGTAGAACTTTCTTCTTCTTTAAAAATAACACCTGGACTTCTATGAAGTTGATTTACAACAACTCTTTCAACCCCATTAATTATAAAAGAAATTCTATCTGTCATTAAAGGAATTTCTCTAATATAAATTTCTTGTTCTTTGATATCTTTTATACCAATTTTTTCACCCGTTTTTTCATCTTTTTCATGTAAAGTTAAACGGATTTTCATTTTCAAATTTACAGAATAAGTTAAACCTCTTTCCATGCACTCTCTAATGGTGTATTTAGGTTTACCTACTTCACTACTTACATATTCTAAACTTAATCTATTTTGCGGATCATGAATTGGAAAGATAGATTTGAAAACTTTTTCAATTCCACTTTCTGAATTTTTTGCATCTAAATTTAAAAAATAATCAAAACTCTTTTTTTGTAATTGTAATAAATTTGGAATGTCTATTTGTTGTGGAACATTCGAGAAGTCTATTCTTAAACGATTTCCTGATTGTGAATTTAACATATTATTATACCCCATGGTAAAAGTATTGAAAGAAAGAATCCTTATTAAAGGAAAACAAGAAAGGATATAAAATCCTTTCTTTTAAAAATAAAAAATTATTTAAGTTCAACCTTAGCGCCAGCTTCTTCAAGTTGTTTTTTAGCTTCTTCAGCTTCAGCTTTACTAACACCTTCTTTAAGAACTGATGGAGTTTGCTCAACTGCATCTTTTGCTTCTTTTAATCCAAGACCAGTTAAAGCACGAACAACTTTAATTACATTAATTTTTTTATCGCCACCATCTTGTAATACAATATCAAATTCAGTTTTTTCTTCAGCAGCACCGCCAGCAGCACCCGCAACAGCAGCACCCGCAACCATAACTGGAGCAGCAGAAACACCAAATTTTTCTTCAAATTCTTTTACTAATTCTGAAAGCTCAAGAACACTTAGGTTAGAAATAAATTCTAATACATCTTCTTTAGTAATTGCCATTTTTTATCCTTTTTATAATTTTATTCAGCTTCTTTTTTTTCTTTTAATGCATTTAATCCAATTGTAAAATTGGTGATTGGTGCATTCCAAACTTGCAAAAGCATAGCAAGTAATTCATTACGAGAAGGCATTTTAGCTAAAGCTTTAACTTTATCTACAGAAGCAACTTCGCCTTCGATAAATGCAGTTTTGATCTCAAATGCTTGATTAGCTTCGCTAAATTTATCAGCAACTTTTGAAACATTTAATTGGTCTTCACCCCAAAGATAAATATTAGTATCTTTAAGTTCCATTCCATCTTTGCCGGCATTTTTAAGAGCAATACTTGCTAAAGTATTTTTAATAATTTGAACTTTAACATCCATTTCTCTCGCATTATTTCTTAACTCTTCAAGTTTTTTAGTATTTAAACCCTTATAGTTACAAACTACAACAGCCTCACTAACTTTAAAACCTTCTTCAAGTTTAGAAACAAGTTCAACTTTTTGGCTTTTAGTCATCTTTACTCCTTTCCGACCGGTGATTTCAAGCAGAGCAGAAAAATCTAATTAAGTCCTAAGACCTCGGCTATCTCCAATCTAAGATAAAAATTAGATAAAATAAAAGTTATTATCTTATCTAATTTTTATTAATGAGAGTAAAACTCTCATTAATTTTATTTTGTATCAAGTAATTCTTGAGTATCAAGAGAAAGAGAAGGACTCATAGTTAAAGAAAGACTAGCATTTTTAATATATCTTCCTTTTGCAGCAGCTGGCTTGTGTTTATTAATAGCTTTTACAAATGCTGTCATATTTTCTTTTAATTGTTCTTGAGTAAAGCTAACTTTACCTAAACCTGCATGGATATTTCCTTGCTTATCAACACGGAAGTTAACTTGACCATTTTTAGCATTATTCACAGCTTGTGCAACATCCATTGTCACAGTACCTGTCTTAGGATTTGGCATTAAACCTTTAGGTCCTAAAATACGACCTACTTTACCAACTAAACCCATCAAATTTGGAGTAGCAATTAAAACATCAAAATTCATATTTCCTTTTTGAATTTCTTCTACTAAATCATCACTACCAACTATATCAGCACCTGCATTTTTTGCCTCATCAGCTTTTGCATCTTTTGCTATAACAGCAACACGCACTTTTTTACCTGTACCACAAGGTAAAACTACACTACCTCTTACCATCTGATCTGCATGTCTTGGATCAACATTTAATTTTAAAGCAATTTCAACTGTTTCATCAAATTTAGCAGATGCAAGAGTTTTAACTGTGCTTATTGCCTCATCCATTAAGTAATTTTTATTTGAATCTATTTTTTTTAATAATTCTGTAAATCTTTTAGTATTTTTTGACATTAATTTTTCTCCGCATTTTATATAAAGTGCTACCGCCTTTTTAAACTCTTGGCGGTAAAGAGTATTAATCTACGATTTCAACACCCATAGAACGAGCAGAACCCATAATAATCTTAGCAGCTTGCTCTCTATCTTTTGTGTTCATATCAGCTATTTTTTTATCAACAATTTCTAAAACTTGTGCTTTGGTTAATTTACCTACTTTATTTTTTAAAGGATTATCTGCACCTTTAGAAATACCTGCAGCTTTTTTGATTAAATCAGTAGCTGGTGGTTGTTTTGTGATAAATGTAAAGCTTTTATCTGCATAAACAGTAATAACAACTGGAATATTAAAGCCAGCCATATCTTTTGTTCTTTCATTAAATGCCTTACAAAATTCCATAATATTAACACCTTGTTGACCCAAAGCAGGACCAACTGGAGGTGATGGATTAGCCTTAGTAGCAGCTATTTGTAATTTTATTTCTCCTACGACTTTTTTAGCCATAACCTTACTCCTTTACTTGCTATATTATCAAACTATTTTTTCAACTTGAGAGTATAAGATCTCTACCGGAGTTGATCTGCCAAATATTGAAACATTTAGCTTTAAAACTCCTCTAACCATATCATATTCTTCTACAATACCAACAAAGTTTGCAAAAGGACCTTCGGTTATTCTTACACTTTCTTCTTTATCAAATGAAATTTTAGGTTTAGGTGCTGCTTTATTTTTCACCTTTTCTAAAATAAGATTGATATCTTTTTCACTCAATGGGGTTGGTTTTTTACTTTCCCCTATAAAACGACCAACTTTTGGCAAAGATTGAATTTTATGCCAAAGTTCTGTTGATAAGTCAATATTGGCAAATACATAGCCTGAATACAAACTTCTTTCGCTTATTTTTTCTTTACCATTTTTAAATTCAATCACATCTTCAGTTGGAACAATTACCTCTAGCAATTGCTCTTGAATTCCATGATCTCTAACTAAATTTTCTATGGCTCTTTTTACAGCCATTTCACTACCTGCATAAGTTTGAATTGCATACCATTTATGATTCATTATTTTATCCTATAATCTTAGATAATGAAAATGACATAATTAAGTCAACCAATGCTAAAAATAATGAAACAACAGTGACAACTACAAAAACGGTAATATAAGCATTTCTAACTTGCTCTTTCAAAGGCCAAATAACTTTTGATAATTCAGCTTTTGACAATTTAAAATAAGTTATTAGTTTTTCCATATTTAACCTTATTTTGTGGCAGGGCAAGAGGGATTCGAACCCCCAACCATCGGATTTGGAATCCGGTGCTCTACCGTTGGAGCTATTGCCCTAAGGGCTTTTATATAAAAGCCTTAACTTTTTAATTTAACTTCTTTATGAACTGTATGTTTTTTTAATCTTGGGCAATATTTTTTTAATTCTAATTTTTCAGTTGTATTTTTACTATTTTTAAAAGTACTGTAATTAATATCACCGCACTCTTCACATTTCAAGCCAACTTTAATTCTCATTTTTATTCCTTAAAAAAAGCGAGATAAAATCTCGCTTATGATTATTTAATAATTTTAGATACAACACCTGAACCAACAGTACGGCCACCTTCACGGATAGCAAAACGAGTACCTTCTTCAAGTGCAACTGGTGCAATAAGACTTACAGTAATTCTAACATTTTCACCTGGCATAACCATTTCAACGCCTTCTGCAAGTTGGATAGAACCAGTAACATCTGTTGTTCTTACATAGAACTGTGGTCTATAGTTATTAAAGAATGGAGTATGACGACCACCTTCATCTTTATTTAAAATATAAACTTCTGCTTCAAAGTCAGTATGTGGAGTAATTGATTTTGGCTTAGCAAGAACCATACCACGAAGAACATCTTCTTTTTTAGTACCACGTAGAAGAACACCTACGTTATCACCTGCTTCACCTTGATCCATTTCTTTTCTAAACATTTCAACACCAGTTACTGTAGTGCTTTGTGTTTCTCTAATACCAACGATTTCAATAGTATCACCAACTTTAACAACACCTTTTTCAATTCTACCAGTAACAACTGTACCACGACCTGAAATTGAGAATACATCTTCGATTGGCATTAAGAAATCTTTATCTGTATCACGAGCTGGAGTTGGAATATACTCATCAACTGCTGCCATAAGATCTAGGATTTTTTTAGACCATTCTCCATCTTGTCCAGCTTTTGCTTCTTCAAGAGCTTGTAAAGCAGAACCTGAAATAATTGGAGTATCATCTCCTGGGAAGTCATAAGAACTTAATAGTTCTCTAATTTCCATTTCAACTAATTCTAATAATTCAGCATCATCAACCATATCAGCTTTATTCATGAAAACAACGATATATGGTACACCTACTTGGCGAGAAAGTAAGATGTGCTCTCTAGTTTGTGGCATTGGACCATCTGCAGCAGAAACAACAAGAATAGCACCGTCCATTTGAGCAGCACCAGTAATCATATTTTTAACATAGTCAGCGTGACCTGGGCAGTCTACGTGTGCATAGTGACGATTTTCTGTTTCATACTCAATGTGAGAAGTTGCAATAGTAATACCACGCTCTTTTTCTTCAGGAGCATTGTCGATATTATCATAATCTTTAAGCTCAGCCAAACCTCTTCTTGAAAGAACAGCAGAGATAGCAGCTGTTAAAGTAGTTTTACCGTGGTCAACGTGACCAATAGTACCAATATTTACGTGAGGCTTATTACGTGAAAATTTTTCTTTAGCCATCTTTTTCCTCCATATAAAATTTACAAACAAATACTAATTTATGTTTTATAATCTTTTGAAATCAATGGAGCTCATAGCGGGACTTGAACCCGCGACCTCTCCCTTACCAAGGGAGTGCTCTACCTCTGAGCCATACGAGCGCTCAGAAAAATTAAAAACATAAATTATAAAATTTTGGAAATTGAAACTGCTAGAAATTCTGAATTTAAAAACAGCTCCCAGTTTCACTCTACCAAAATTAGGTTGGAGCGGGAAACGGGACTCGAACCCGCGACCCTCAGCTTGGAAGGCTGATGCTCTAGCCAACTGAGCTACTCCCGCAAAGCAATGGTGGTGAGTCGTGGATTCGAACCACGGAAGGCGAAAGCCAGCAGATTTACAGTCTGCCCTCGTTGGCCACTTGAGTAACTCACCATGATAAAAATGCTTTTTATTTCTGGTCAAACACTGCTATCAACAATGGAGCTGGTTAAGGGACTTGAACCCCCGACCTGCTGCTTACAAGGCAGCTGCTCTACCAACTGAGCTAAACCAGCAAAAAATAAAGTTGAATTATAATGTAATTTTGAATTAATGTCAAGTGTTTTAAATAATTTTATATAATTTTTAAAAAATAAAGGATTGATTATGAAAATTTTATTTTCACCTAGCGAAAGCAAAAATAAAATAAATACGCAAGGTTATATAAATAAAAACTCTTTTGTTTTTAGTAATTTATATAGTAAAAGACTTGAAGTACTTACAAAATATAAAAATCATATAAAACAATGCAATGAAGTTGAACTTGAAAAATTTTTTGGTATAAAAGATGCAAGTGAAATAGAAGAATTAACTCATGATATTTTAACAAAAGAAACAAACAAAGCTATTCAAAGATATAATGGAGTTGCTTTTGATCATTTAGACTATGAAAATTTAAGCGAGAATTCAAGAAAATATATAGATGAGAATGTTTTGATATTTTCTAATCTTTTCGGTCCTATTTTAGCAAAAGATTTAATACCTTATTATAAATTAAAACAAGGAGAGAAAATTAAAGAATTTAATATAGAAAAATATTACAAAGATAGTTTCTCTGATGAACTCGATAAATTTTTAGAAAATGAATTAGTCATTGATCTTAGAGCTAAATTTTATGAAAAATTTTATACTATTAAAAAGCCTTTTTTAACTTTTACC
>NZ_JAKMRK010000014.1:0-28150 GCF_025772045.1 Campylobacter sp. IFREMER_LSEM_CL1890
ATAATATATTTTGCAATTTTCTTTTTTAAATTACTTTAAATTTAATATTTTTATTATAATTTTGTTATATTAATATTATATTAATTATAAAGTAGCTTTAGTATTAATAATTTATATAAGATTGTGTAAATATTTTGATGTGGCTATGTGATTTATATCAGGATAAAATAAATACTCATTAAAAAGTTTATATTTTATTTTTAGTAAACAAATGATAGAATTTTGCCTTAAATTTTCAAAAAATTTGAGGCAAGAATGCAAAAAATTCATTTTATAGGTATAGGCGGTATTGGAATTTCAGCTTTGGCGAGATTTTTAAAAGAACAAGACTTTAAGATTAGTGGTTCTGATATCAAAGAAAGTAAAATCACAAAAGAATTAGAAAAAGAAGGTATAAATATAAAAATTCCTCATCATAAAGACAATGTCAAAGATGTGGATTTAGTGGTGTATTCAGCTGCTATTAAAGAAGATAATAAAGAATTAATCAGCGCAAAAAAACAAAACATCACAACGCTTTCAAGAAAAGAAGCCCTGCCTATGATTTTAAAAGACAAAAGAGTTTTTGCGGTTGCGGGAGCCCATGGTAAAAGCACGACTTCAAGCATTTTAGCAAGCTTGATAGAAGCTTCTGTTATTATTGGTGCAGTGCTAAAAGAAAGTGGTACCAATATGCTTTATAAAGAAAGTGAAAATCTCATTTTTGAAGCTGATGAGAGTGACAGTTCTTTTTTGAACTCAAATCCTTATTTAGCTATAGTGACTAATGTTGAAGCAGAACATTTAGATCATTATGGAAATGATCTTTCAAAATTATACAAAGCTTATGAAGACTTTTTGCGTTTGTCTAAAATTCAAGTGATTAATGCTGAAGATGAGTTTTTATCAAGTTTAAATTTAAATAATGCAAAAAAGCTTTACCCAAGCAAAGATATCACAAATATTCATATGAAAGTAGAAAATTTTAAGCCAAAAACCTATTTTACACTTAAAGATTTAGGTGAATTTAGCGTTTTTGGTATGGGTGAGCATGTGGCGATGGACGCTGCTTTGGCTATTTTGGCTGCGAGTGAATTTATAAGTACAGAAGAGCTAAAAACTAAGCTTTTAAAATATCAAGGGATTAAAAAAAGATTTGATATTTTGTTTGCAAATGAAAATATGGCTTTGATTGATGATTATGGGCACCATCCAACAGAAATTAAAACAACACTTAAAGCAGCAAGTGAGTATGCAAGGCTAGCTGGATATAAAAAAATCATAGCTATTTTTGAGCCTCATCGTTATACGCGTTTAAGTGCAAATATAGAGTATTTTAGTGAAGTTTTAGCAAATGTTGATGAGCTTTATATTTTACCTGTGTATGCAGCTGGGGAAGCTAAAATAGAAATTAATATGCAAAAATACTTTCCAAAAGCTAAATTTATAAAAGAAATCAAAAGAGAAGAAAATGCTATTTATCTTGATGATGAGTTGATTGAAAATGGTTTGGTAATTGGCTTTGGTGCGGGAGATATAAGCACAAAGCTTAGGGGAAAGTATGTTTAAGATTTTTTTATATATTTTAGCTTTTTTTGCGATTTTACTTTTTTTTGTTTTTTTACGTAAAAAAATAGGCAAGATTAGTAATTATCTTTTGATTTTAGTGTTGATTTTGATGATTGCTTTTGCGATTAAATTTGAGTTAAGTGCCACAAGAAGTGGTGTTTTAAAAAAAGAAACACTCAATGCATTTTTACAAGGACAAAGTTTGATTTGCAAAGATATTAATGTCACTAAAGAGTATTTTAACTTTGAACATGGAACGCAAAGTTTTATTTCAAATGGTAAAAATAAACAATTTAAAGCCTATGTTTTTGATATAAAAGATTGCAAGGTAGATAAATAATGCAAGAGCAATTTTTTAAAAAGCTAGATTTAGATGGCTATATAGAAGACTTTAGGGGGCTTTTTGCAAGAGATAAAGAAATTTTTTTACAAGGTGATAGCAAGCTTCATTATAAAAGGATCAATGAGCTTTCGCTGATTGATTTTAATCCTCCACCTATAATAGAAGAGCTAAATAGTGCTTTAACTCATCTTAGCAAGCAAGGAATTTTGCATTTAAGTCAAAGCTTTGAATTTATTAAAATCTGTATGTATTTTAGATACTTAAAGGGCTTAAAATTTGAAGAAAGCTTAAAAGAATGGCTTTTAAAAATAGAAATTCCACAGGCTATTTTAGAGCTTTTTGAGTATTTTGATGAAAAGGGTGAGATTAAGGAAAGTGTCGATGAAAGACTTGTTAATTTAAATTTAGCTCTAAAAATGAAAAAAGAAAGCTTGATGGCTGAGTTTAAAAAACTTACCTATACTAAAAGTCTTAGTGCGTATTTAATCGATACTCAAATCCATCTTATCAATGGTATGGAGGCCTTGCTTTTACGCGGTGGGTTTAATCATGTCTTAAAAGCAAAAATCATAGGTAGAAGTAGCGGCGGTGGATTTTATGCGGTGCCTTTGAGTGTAGAAAAAATCCAAAGTCAAATAGATGAAATCAAAGATGCTAAAGAAGAAATTTTTTATGAGTATGCTAAAAAAATCAGCTTAATTTTTTATAAAAATTTGATGTTTTTGAAATTTATCAATAATGCTTTTGATTTATTTGATCATTATAGCGCTAGAGTTTTGATGGCTAAAAAACATGATTATGAGTTTGTTTTAGCTGATAGCTCTAATAATTTAAGCTTATATAACTTCGCACATCCGGCTTTAAAAAATGCAAAAAGCGTTAATATAGAGTTTAATAAAAAAGTTTTAATCATCACAGGTGTAAATGCAGGTGGTAAGTCTATGCTTTTAAAAGGAATTTTAAGTGCAGCTTTGCTTGCAAAGCATTTGCTTCCTATGAGAATTAATGCACAAAAAAGCCAAATAGGAAATTTCAAAGAATTTGATGCGATTTTAGAAGATCCGCAAAATGTAAAAAATGATATTTCTACTTTTGCGGGAAGAATGTTACATTTTTCTAAGCTTTTGGGTAAGAAAAATGTTTTATTAGGGGTTGATGAGATAGAGCTCGGGACAGATTTTGAAGAAGCTGCGTGTTTATATACTGAGCTTATTTCTAAGCTTTTAGAACAAGATAATAAAATCATCATTACAACTCACCACAAACGCCTTGCTATGCTTTTGGCGAAAAATTCACAAGTAGAACTCATCGCTGCTTTGTATGATGAGGAATTATCACGCCCAAAATATGAGTTTTTAAAAGGCACCATAGGTAAATCTTATGCATTTGAAACGGCTTTAAGATATGGCATAAGTGCAAATTTAGTGCAAAATGCTAAAAAGCTATATGGCGAAGATAAAGAAAATTTAGAAGAAATGGTAAGTAAAAATATCAATCTTGAACTTTCTTTACGTAAGAAAAATGAAGAACTTGAGAAAAAAGAAGCCAAAGTAGATGAAATTTTACTTTCACTCAAAGATCAAAAAGAAAAAAACGATCAAGAATTTAAAAAGCTTATTTCTAATTTAGAGTTTAAATACCACAAAGCCATAGAAGAAGCTAAAAAAACGATAAATCTAAAAGATATTAAAGAAAAACAAAGAAGTTTAAACAAAGCCAATGAACTTAAAAAAAGTATTGTTTTACCAAGTATGGAGCAAAATGAAGAACTTAGAGTTGGAGATTTTGTTAAATATGAAAAAATCAAAGGCAAAATCACAGCTATTTCAAAAAACGATGCGATGATTCAAAGTGATGGTTTGAGTTTGCGTGTACCATTAAAGCTTCTTAAAAAAAGCAATCAAACCCCCACACAAAAGGTAAAATCAAGTGTTAATATAACCCGCCCAAGTGCTTTAAATATGACTTTAGATTTACACGGCTTAAGAAGTGATGAGGCGCTTGAAAGATTAGATAAATTTATCTCTGATGCTTTGATAGTAGGTTTTGATGAGGTGATAGTTTATCATGGTATAGGCACGGGAAAACTAGCTTTTGCGGTAAAAGAGTTTTTAAAAGCTCACAAGAGTGTAAAAAGCTTTAATGACGCTCCGATTAATCAAGGTGGTTTTGGTGCTAAGGTGGTTAAGCTTTAAGTAAAATTATAGTAAAACCTTTAAACAATAATGAGGTTTAATAAATGAAACAAGTGATGATTTTAAGCGGGGCAGGTTTGTCTGCTCCAAGTGGTATAAAGACTTTTAGAGCTAGTGGTGGGCTTTGGGAAGAGCATGATGTGATGGAAGTTTGCTCTGCAACTGGCTTTAGAAAAAATCCTAAAAAAGTTTTGGAATTTTACAATAAAAGAAGAAAAGAGCTAGCTGGTGTTAAGCCAAATCACGCACATGAAATCATCGCTTTATTAAAACAAAAATTTCCAAAACAAATTAGCGTTTTAACACAAAATGTAGATGATTTATTAGAGCGAGCAGGTTGTGAAGAAGTGGTACATTTGCATGGCTTTTTACCTGAACTTAGGTGTTTAGAGTGTGAAAATATTTTTAACATAGACTATGAAAGTAGTGATGATAAAATTTGTCCTAAATGTCAAAGCAAAAGTGTAAGACACAATATCGTGATGTTTGAAGAAATGGCGCCAAATTATAAGATTTTATATGAAAAATTACAAAATTGCGATTTATTTGTATGTATAGGCACAAGTGGGCAGGTTTTACCCGTGGGAGAGTATGCAAGAGTATGTAAGCAAAGTATATTAAACAATCTTGATGAGGATAAATATTTAGAAAGTAATTTTACTAAAGTTTATATAGAAGATGTTTGCACAGCCATTGATAAAATCAAAACCGATATAGAAAATTTCTTGGAAGCAAAATGTTAGAAGTAATCTTACAAGGCATAGTTTTAGGTATGGGTGTATCTGTGCCTTTTGGGCCTGTGAATATTTTGATCTTAAATACTGCTTTGTCTTCTTTTAAAAATGCTTTTTGCGTTGGGCTCGGTGCTTTAAGTGCTGATATACTTTTTTTGATTTTGACTAATCTTGGGCTTTTAAGCTTTGCAAATAATGAATTTTTTTATAAAATACTAGCGGTTTTTGGCTTTTTCTTTTTGAGTTTTATGGTATTTTTAATGCTAAGAAAAACAAGAAAAGTCGATCTTAACAAGGTAAATAAAACACATCCTTTAAAAAGTTTTAGCAAAGGATTTTTCTTAAATGTTACAAATCCTTATGTTATAGGCTTTTGGTTGAGTGTAGCAGGGCTTAGCATGCAGAGTAAAAACTCTTTTGCTTTGCTTTTTGGTTTGGTGGGTTTTATTGTGTTTTGGATTTTTACTTTATCGTTTTTTGTGTCTAAATTTAAAGCACTTGTAAAAAATAAACATATATTTTACATTAATCTTTTTTCAGCATTTATTTTAGAGTATTTTGCTCTTTCTATGCTGTATAAAGCTTTTATAGGATAGAACATGCAAGTAGTTGAAATTTTTAAAGAATTGAGTAAATTTAAATCCATCACCCCAGATGATGATGGAGCATTAAATTATATTGCAGTGGAGTTAAGTGATTTTGAAGCTTTTTTTATAGAAAAAGAAGGTGTGAAAAATCTTTTGCTGACTAAAAAATTTAGTGATGATGGCGAGCATTTAGCTTTTGGTGGGCATGTAGATGTAGTGCCTGCAGGAGAGGGTTGGAGCAGTGATCCTTTTGAGCCTTTAGAAAAAGATGGATTTATTTATGTAAGAGGTGCGCAAGATATGAAAAGTGGCGTGGCTGCTTTTATGTGTGCAGTTAAAGAGGTAGAAAATTTCAAAGGAAGAATTTCACTGATTTTAACAAGCGATGAAGAAGGCGAGGCTAAATTTGGCACGCTTGAAGTGCTTAAATTTATGCAAGAAAAAGATATGCTACCTGATTTTGCTGTGGTTGCTGAGCCAACCTGTGATAAAAAATTTGGAGATAGTATTAAAATAGGGCGTCGTGGTTCTATCAATGCAAAATTACTCATCAAAGGTAAGCAAGGTCATGTAGCATACCCGCAAAAATGCATTAATCCTGTGCATAATTTTGCTTTTGCTTTGAAATTTTTAGCAGGTTTTGATCTTGATCCAGGCGATGAGGTATTTGCACCATCTAAAATCGTTATTACTGATATACGCGGTGGTATGGAAGTGTGCAATGTAACCCCAAATGATTTAAAATTGATGTTTAATGTGAGAAATTCTCCACAAACTAGCTTAGAAGATGTAAAAGCTTATGTAGAAAAGACTTGTGAAGGGCTTGATTATGAGTTGAGCATAAATCAAAGTTCAAAGCCTTTTTTAACACAAAGTGATTCTAAAATCGTACAAAAACTAAATGAAAGTGTGCAAAAAATCACTCAAGTAGTGCCAGAACTTAACACCAAAGGTGGTACAAGTGATGCAAGATATTTTGCTGAGTTTGGTGTGAAGGTGGTAGAATTTGGCGTGTGCAATGATAGAATTCATGCAATTGATGAAAGAGTGAGTATAGAAGAGCTTGAAAAATTGTATTTAGTTTTTAAAGATTTATTAGAGAATTTTAACTAGGAAAAGCATGGATGCAATAGGAATTTAGAGTAGCCTCTCATTTAAGAGTACCTTGCAGCTACCGGCAAGTTAGCCCTCTAAACTTCTAAAATTATATCATTAATTTTTTAAAATGGAGTTAATAGGAAGTAAAATGTCTTTTGAGCTTGATGTAAGTAGCTATGAAAAAATAGAAAAGCTATTTATCAATTTTAAATTAAAATGTGATTTTAAATTTAGAATGATAAAAGGGATTAATGTTTTGCATTTTGGATATTTGTGGGGAGCTTGCAAAGAAGTACAAAAGATTTTAGAAAAAATCAAAAATGCGAAGATTTGTTTGAGCTAATTATGAAAATTTATTCCAAAAGACGCAAAAACCATCAAGCAAATTTTTTACTTTTACAATGTTATGAAAATGCTCTAAGAAGTACTTTAGCAGTAAAAATAGCAAATTTGTATAATAAGTTAGATGATGATTGGTTTAAATCTAGTGAAGAAGTTTTTAATCTTGCTTTGAAAAATCTTTTAAAAAAAGTTAAAAAGAGATGTCAAAAAATAGATGAATATAATAGCACTTGGCAAATTTTTGATGATTTTTGTCTGATTGATTTAGAAGGGATATTAATAGATCATTGGAGTGAATTTGCTTATATATTTAAAGATAAAAAAATATATAAAAATCAAGTCTTACCAAGTTTTGGCACCAAAGAACATCTTAAGACAAAACTAAGTCAAATAAGAAAAGCTAGAAATGAAACCTATCATAATAAACCTACAAAAATAAAATTTAAAAAAGATTTGGAAATTTTACTTTTGAAACTTGGTTATAATTTAGAAGATGCTATTGATATTGGAGAGATAAAAGAAGCTGTTATTTTAAGATTTAATTATAATAATGTAAGTGAGTAAGTATTTTAAGTAAAATAAGTAAAGGTTTTAAATGATTATCAATGGGCAAAAGCTTGAGTTAAAAGAGCTTAGATTTATGGATTATGTTAAAGAAAAGCAATTAAAAATAGAATTTATTGCCTTAGAATTAAACGGAGAAATTATCCCAAGGGATAAATTTGAAAATTTGATTTTAAAAGAAAATGATAAAGTAGAGATTGTTACTTTTGTAGGTGGTGGTTGATGAGAATTAAATTTAATGGTAGTATGATAAACACGCATTTTAAAAACACTTTGGAATTTTTTCAAAGTGTGAGTAAAAATGAAAATGATGTATGGATAGTCAATGGTTTTGCAACAAAAGAAAGTTTGGATCTAAAAGAAAATGATGAGCTTTTTTGTATAGAAAAAAATACTTTACCACCATATGAAGCTCTTGATGCGATGATGAGGGCAAGACATACTCCAAAACTTCATGATAAGCTTAAAAAGGCAAGTGTGGCAGTGTGTGGACTTGGTGGACTTGGCTCGCATATAGCTATAAATTTAGCAAGAAGCGGGGTTGGTAGGCTTCATTTGATTGATTTTGATGTGGTTGAGCCAAGTAATCTTAACCGTCAAGCTTATATGGTGGAAGATTTGGGTAAATTTAAGGCTGAAGCTTTAAAAGACCAAATCGCTAAAATTAATCCTTTTATAGAAGTATTTGCACAAGTTTTAAAAATAGAAAAAGAAAATATAGCCAAACTTTTTACAGATGATGATATAGTTTGTGAAGCCTTTGATAGTGCAAAATACAAAGCCCTTTTAGCGCAAAATTTTCACCAACACTATCCTCAAAAAACATTAATTTGTGCTTCTGGTTTAGCAGGGTATGGCGATAGCAACAGCATACAAACAAGAAAAATCGCAAAAAACTTTTATGTTTGTGGGGATTTAAAAAATGAGGCAAAAGTAGGCAATGGACTTATGGCACCGCGTGTAAATATTTGTGCAGGACATCAAGCAAATTTAGTTTTAGAACTTTTAGCGAGTGAGTAATGGAAAAATTAAAAATAGGAAAATATGAGTTTAATTCTAGGTTTATTCTAGGTTCTGGGAAATTTTCTTTTGAGCTTATAAAATCAGCCATTGAAGAAGCAAAAGTGGAGCTTATCACCTTAGCTTTACGCAGGGTAAATGATAAAGGCATAGAAAATATACTTGATTTTATCCCAAAGCATATTAAGCTTTTGCCAAATACTTCAGGTGCAAGAAATGCTAATGAGGCATTGCGTATAGCAAGACTTGCAAGAGAGCTTGGCTGTGGAGATATGATTAAGGTTGAAGTAATTAGCGATAGTAAATATTTACTACCGGATAATTATGAAAGTATAAAAGCAGTAGAACTTTTAGCAAATGAGGGTTTTACACCTTTAGTTTATATGTATCCTGATTTATATGCAGCACGTGCTATGGCTAATGCGGGAGCTGCTGCTATAATGCCTCTTGGAGCTCCTATAGGAAGCAATAAGGGCTTAAAAACTAAAGAATTTATACAAATTTTACTTAATGAAATTAGCTTACCTATTATAGTAGATGCAGGTATAGGAAATCCAGCACAAGCTTGTGAAGCCATGCAAATGGGAGTAAGTGCAGTGATGGCAAATACCGCCATAGCTCAAGCTAAAGATGTAGCAAAAATGGCAAAGGCTTTTGCTTTGGCTATAGAAGCAGGATATAATGCGTATTTAGCAGGTATAGCAAATGAAAGTACGCCAAGTGCAAGCTCGCCTTTGAGTGGTTTTTTAAGAGATTAAAATGCAAAAATATCCTCATATGCAAAGTATTGAAAGTGAAATTTTAACCAAGGTTTTAAAAGAAGTTGAAATTTTTGATGAAAGTAAACTTAGCGCTTTTGATGTAAAACAAGCTTTAGTTAAAGATTATCTTAACTTAGAAGATTTGAAAGCTTTGCTTTCAAGCGCAGCGGAAGATTTTATAGAAGATTTAGCACAAAAATCAAGCAAGATTACTCAAAAATATTTTGGAAATTCCATTTCACTTTTTACACCTTTATATCTTTCTAATTTTTGCAATAGCAAATGTACTTATTGTGGATTTCAAAAAGGAAATAATATTAAAAGAGCTAAGCTAAACGAGGCTGAAATTCACAAAGAAATGCAAGAGATTAAAAAAAGTGGCTTGGAAGAAATTTTACTCTTAACAGGTGAGGGCAGGGAATATGCTAGCGTAGAATATCTTGCCAAAGCTTGCGAGATAGCAAAAGAGTATTTTAAGGTCGTGGGAATTGAAGTTTATCCTATGAATGTAGATGAGTATACATTGCTTCATGAAAAGGGTTGTGAATATGTAAGTGTTTATCAAGAAACTTATAATCAAAAAACTTATTCTAAAATTCATATTGAAGGTGAAAAAAGTGTATTTGAGTATCGTTTTCATGCACAAGAGCGAGCATTAAAAGCAGGTATGAGAGGGGTTGCTTTTGGAGCTTTACTTGGCGTGGATGATTTTAGAAAAGATGCTTTTGCTACGGCTTTACATGCGTATTTTTTACAGCAAAAATACCCTCATGCTGAAATAGCTTTATCTATCCCTAGATTAAGACCTATTATCAATAATAAAAAAATTCATCCAAAAGATGTAAGCGAAACAAGACTTTTGCAGGTTTTATGTGCTTATAGATTATTTTTACCTTTTGCAAGTATTACGATTTCTACGCGTGAAAGAGCAGGATTTAGAGACGGGGTTATTAAACTTGGAGCTACTAAAATGAGTGCAGGTGTAAGCGTGGGGGTAGGTGAGCACCAAGGTGATAAAAAAGGTGATGATCAGTTTCAAATTAGTGATATGCGTAGTGTTGATGAGGTTTTAGCTATGTTAAAAAATGCAAATTTACAAGCTATAATGAGCGATAGTATTTATGTGGGATAAAAAAATCATTGCTATTAGCGATAGTCAAAATACCCAAGGAGATTTTTTAAATTTTATTGAAAAACTAAGTCAAAGTAGTATTGATGCTTTAGTGCTTAGAGAAAAACATTTAGATGAGTTAGAATATACTAAATTAGCCAAAGAAGTATTAAAAATTTTTAATAAAACTCAAAAAATTTGCTTTTTGCATTATCATTATGAAGCTTGTTTAAAATTAAATCATCAATTTTTTCATGCTCCCTTAATAATTTTACAAAATTACCCACAAAGTTATAAAAAATTTGAGCTTTTGGGTACTTCCATCCATTCTAAAGAAGAATTAGATTTAGCTTATAAGTTTAAAGCAAATCATGCTTTTTTTGGGCATGTATTTGAAAGCTCATGTAAGGCTGATTTAACACCAAAGGGTATAAAAAATTTAAAAGATTTGTTAGAAGTTTCAAAAATACCCATTTATGCCATAGGTGGGATAAATATCCAAACTATAAATCACTTAAAAGATTTAAATTTAGCAGGCGTATGTATAAGAGAAGCTTTGTATAAAAGTAAAGATGTAAAAAACTATGTTTTAAAGTGTAAAGATCTTTTAGTCCAAAAGGACTAAAAGATTATAGCCAGAAAAAGTATGCAATTACTGCAAGTGCGATTGAGCAAAAGATATTTAATATAATCCCAACTTTTACCATTTCTTGTTGTTTAATATGCCCTGTACCAAAAACTATAGCATTTGGTGGTGTAGCAACTGGTAGCATGAAAGCACAAGAAGCACCAATAGCAATGATTAAAGCAAGTCCTAAAGCAGGAACACCTAAAGTATCTGCTATAGAGATAAATAAAGGCACAAGTAAGGCTGCTGAAGCAGTATTTGAAGTAAATTCAGTTAAAAATACTATAAAAAATGCCACAATTAAACCTATAATAAATAAATGTCCATTTTCTATAAATGAAATGATAGTATCAGCCATTACTTTACTAGCGCCAGAATCTCTTAATACTACACTTAGAGTGATGCCTCCACCAAAGAGCATTAATACACCCCAATCGGTATTTTTTTGTATATTTTTCCAATCAATTACTTTAAAAGCACATACTAAAACAGCAGCCAATAAAGCAATAATCGCATCAAGATTTGCTATTTTGTGTCCAAAAATACTTGTGATGATAGGACTGATATTACCACTAAAAATCCAAGATAGTGCAACGACTAAAAAGATTATTAAAGTGATGATTCTAGGTCTTGTAAGTTCTATATTTTCAGTATGTAAATCAACTTGTAGATTAAATTTAGGTTTAAACATAAAGTATAAAATTAAAATCATTGCAGGTAGGAAAATTAAAACAATAGGAATTCCGTATTTTAACCATTGTGCAAAAGTAATGTGTAATTGAGTGGCAACGATTGCATTTGGTGGAGTTCCTACTATGGTGCCTATACCACCTATACTCGCACTAAAAGCTATACCTAAAAGGATGAAAACATAAGTATTTCTATCTTTTTGCGGATCAAGTGAAGCTAACATACCTATAGCAAGCGGAAGCATCATAGCTGCTGTTGCGGTATTACTCATCCACATAGATAAAAACGCAGTGGTAATAAAAATATATAAACTAGAAAGGCCTAAATGCCCTTTTGCTAATGTTAAAATTTTATGTGCAATAAGTTTGTCTAATTTTTGATGATGCATAGCTGCGGCCAAAGCAAAACCACCAAAAAATAAAAAGATATTAGAATCAGCAAAACCTGTTAAAGCTTTAGCGGTGGGTAGTAATCCCAAAATAGCAGCTAAAACAGGTACTAAAATAGCTGTAATAGTAACATGCAAAGCCTCGCTAAGCCATAAAACGGCAATAAAAATTAACAAAGATAAACCTTGGTTTACTTTAGTTTCACCAAAAGGGGAAAAATAAAGCAAAGCGATAAATAACACTAAATCAGCAACGACTATAAGTGTTTTTGTATTTGAACTCATTTAACAACTCCTTTAAAATATTGCAGTTTTGTAACATATTCTAAATGAATTTTCTTTTAAATATCAATTTTTGTATAAAATTTTTTCAATAAAATTATTCTTGTGTGAAAAAAAGTAAGTTTTAGTAAAATTTATTTGTTTTTGGTATAATTTTTGCTAATTAAAAATCATAAAATAATAAAGATGATTCTAAGGAAAAAAAGATGTTAAAAAAAGTATTTGTATTTGTTTTAGCTTTATTTTTTAGCGCATGTGCTGTAAATTCTAAAAATCAAAGTGTTGCAAAAGTTAATGAGCTTATAAAAATTCAAGCACAATGTTATAATCCTTCTGATTCTAAAGCATATGAAGCAAAAATTAAAGGCCTTGTGTATATTAGTGATGTGGGACTTAAGTATTGCGCAAATAAAAGAACAATTGATAAAAGTGCTTCCTTAAAAAAAGTTTATATTCATAGGGTATATGATTTAAATGAGAATTTAAAATATTCTTCTTCTAATGGAAGTAATTATTACATCAATGAAAATTTCAACTATTATTTTTATGTGTTTTTAAAAGAAGAATTAGAAAATAGAGGTATAGTTGTAGTAGAAGATACACAAGATTCTCCTTATGTTTTAAGAGTAGATTTAAGTTTTAATGATTTTTATTCTAAATTTGATTCTAGTTCTTTATTTTCAATTATTGCTAGTCAATTGACACTAAAAGATATTAATACCAATAAAACTATTAATATTAAAACCAAACAAGAAGTTAAAGGTTTTTATAATATCAAAGATCTACCTTTTTTCACTCAGCTTCTTATAAAACAAGTGGCTAATAAATCTGCAGATATTATCAGCTCTTTGTGAGGTGTTTTAATTGCCATGGATTTTCCTTTGCGAGTTTTTGTCCAGCTTGCAAGGAAGAGCTTTTAGAATATTCTTTAGGTATAAGAGAACTTGAGGGAAATTTTAAAGTTTATTATTTTTATCAATATGAGCAAATTAAGCATTTGATTTATTTTAAACACAAATTTCAAGGCTATTTTGTTTTAAATGCTTTGGCAAAATTGAGTTTTGCTAAATTTGAGGATTTTTTTCAACCATCTTGCAAAATTAATGCTATAGCTTTAGATGATAAAACATATAAAAATTACTCTCATACTGCTATTTTAACTAAATACTTAAATACTAAATTTATAAAACCTATGTATCACACCTTGCAAGCTAGTTCAGAATTTAAATATAGTGGTAAAAGTTTGAAATTTCGTAAAGACAATAAAAGATCTTATAAGCTTTTAAAGCGTCCAAAATATCCTGTAATTTTAGTAGATGATGTGATAACTACTGGATTAAGTTTATTAGAGGCAAAAGAGCTCTTAGAAAAAAATAATATTGAAGTGCTTTTTGCTTTAGTTTTGGCTAATGCAAAATTTGATACAATATAGGCATTAATTTTAAGGATTTTTATGGAAAATATTTTTACTAAAGATTCAGATATTGAAAATATAGATATAGAAAGTTCTATAAAAAGTAGTTATTTAGATTATTCTATGAGTGTTATTATAGGCCGTGCCTTACCTGATGCTAGAGATGGGCTTAAACCTGTTCATAGAAGAATTTTATATGCTATGAATGATTTAGGTGTTGGAAGTCGTAGTGCATACAAAAAATCAGCGCGTATAGTGGGTGATGTAATCGGTAAATATCATCCACATGGCGATACAGCTGTATATGATGCTTTAGTAAGAATGGCGCAAGATTTTTCTATGCGTTATCCAAGCGTAGATGGACAAGGAAACTTTGGTTCTATTGATGGCGATGGTGCTGCTGCGATGCGTTATACTGAAGCTAGGATGACGATTTTAGCTGAAGAGCTTTTGCGTGATATAGAAAAAGATACGGTTGATTTTATACCAAATTATGATGATTCTATGAGTGAGCCTGATGTTTTACCTGCTAGGGTTCCAAATTTATTGCTTAATGGTTCAAGTGGTATTGCAGTGGGTATGGCTACCAATATTCCTCCGCATAGCTTAAATGAGCTTATTGATGGTTTGCTTTATTTAATTGATAATAAAAACGCAAGTTTAGAAGAAATAATGCAATTTATTAAAGGACCTGATTTTCCAACCGGCGGTATTATCTTTGGTAAAAAAGGTATTATAGAAGCATACCGCACAGGTCGTGGTAGGGTAAAAGTAAGAGCAAAGACCCATATAGAAAAAAGAGCTAATAAAGATATTATCGTTATAGATGAACTTCCTTATCAAACTAACAAAGCAAGATTAATAGAGCAAATCGCTGAACTTGCCAAAGAAAAACAAATTGAAGGTATTGCTGAAGTTAGAGATGAGAGTGATAGAGAAGGAATTCGCGTGGTAATTGAGCTAAAACGCGATGCTATGAGTGAGATTGTGTTAAATAATCTTTTTAAATCTACCACTATGGAAAGTACTTTTGGTGTGATTATGCTTGCTATACATAATAAAGAGCCAAAAGTTTTTTCTTTAATTGAGCTTTTAAATTTATTCTTAAATCATAGAAAAACTGTAATTATTAGAAGAACTATTTATGAGTTGCAAAAAGCTAGAGCTAGAGCACATATTTTAGAAGGTTTAAAAAATGCACTAGATAATATTGATGAAGTGATAGCTTTGATTAAAAACTCTCCTGATAACCCAACGGCTAAAAATTTATTAATGCAAAAATTTGGTCTAAGCGAGCTTCAATCTAATGCTATTTTAGATATGAAATTAGGCCGTTTAACAGGTCTTGAGAGAGAAAAAATTGATAACGAATTAAGGGAATTATTAGCAGAAATAGAGAGGCTTGATCAAATTTTAAAAAGCGAAACTTTGCTTGAAAATTTAATCAAAGATGAGTTAAAAGAAATCAGAACAAAATTTGATGTACCAAGAATCACTCAAATTGAAGATGACTATGATGATATTGATATAGAAGATTTAATACCAAATGAAAATATGGTAGTTACTATCACTCATCGTGGCTATATTAAGCGTGTTCCAAGTAAGCAATATGAAAAACAAAAACGCGGTGGTAAAGGCAAGGTTGCAGTTACAACTTATGATGATGATTTTATAGAAAGTTTCTTTACGGCAAATACACATGATACCTTGATGTTTGTTACTGATCGTGGACAGCTTTATTGGCTTAAGGTTTATAAAATTCCTGAAGGAAGTAGAACTGCTAAAGGCAAAGCTGTGGTTAATCTTATTAATCTACAAGCAGATGAAAAAATTATGGCAATTATTCCAACCACTGATTTTGATGAAAGTAAATCATTGTGTTTCTTTACTAAAAATGGTATCGTAAAACGCACAAATTTAAGTGAATATCAAAACATTAGAAGCGTGGGTGTAAAAGCGATTAATCTAGATGAAAATGATGAACTTGTTACTGCAATTATCGTAGCAAGGGATGAAAATGAAACTCAAGAACAAAATTATGAAGAAAATTTAGAAAATGAAATGCTTGAACCTAATGAAGAGCTTGATAATACTATCGTTGGTAAAATGCTTTTTGCGGTTACTAAAAAAGGTATGTGCATTAAATTCCCACTTGCTAAAGTTAGAGAGATTGGCCGTGTAAGTAGAGGGGTAACTGCGATTAAATTTAAAGAAAAAGATGATGAGGTTGTGGGTGCTGTTGTTATAGAAAATGACGCTCAAGAAATCTTAAGCGTAAGTGCAAAAGGTATAGGTAAGCGTACTGATGCTGGAGAATATAGACTTCAAAGTAGAGGTGGTAAGGGTGTTATTTGTATGAAACTTACTGCCAAAACAAAAGATTTAATCGGTATAGTCATAGTTGATGAAAGTATGGATTTAATGGCATTAACAAGTAGTGGTAAGATGATACGCGTTGATATGCAAAGCATTAGAAAAGCAGGTAGAAATACAAGTGGTGTAATTGTTGTTAATGTTGAAAATGATGAGGTTGTAAGCATTGCTAAGTGTCCTAAAGAAGAAGATGAGGAATTAGATGCTGAAACTAATATGGATTTAAATTTAGAATAGTAAAATTATTGGAATGCTTTTTGCTGTTTTAATAAAATCAAATAAATTGAAGGTGTAAAAAATGAAAAAAGTTATTTTTATGTTTTGTTTAGCTTTGGGTTTTAGTGCTTGTGCACTAGATCAAAGAGGTGTGAATCCAAATCAGACTCAAGCAGCAAATTCTGATGTTGTGGTTCAAAAAGTTGATAAAGATGATGTGCGTAACATCATTAGAGAAGAAAAAATGCTTGCAAATGATACAAGCACAGACAATGATCTAACTTTTACAGCGGTGGGTGAGGGTATTGCTCCTTTAAATACGGTTTCAGTTGGTCAAGCTTTGGCTTTAGCTAAAAGAGCGGCAATTACCGATGCTTATAGACAATTAGCAAGTAAGTTGTATGGTGTCAGAGTTAATGGTAAAGATACAGTAAAAGATGCAATGCTTAAAAGCTCAACTATTACAGCGCAGGTAAATGGTTTGATTAAAAATGCAAGTGTTGTAGATCAAGACTTTAAAGATGGTCTTTATAGAGTAAATGTAGAACTTAAAATTGATGCTGACAAGTGGAAAGAATTGTTTGCTTATTAATCCTCATAATTTTTAATGCTACTGCCCAAGATGAATTTATATTTTGGGCAGAACTTTCTAATAAAAATTTTATTCTTTATCATCAAAATGAAACTATTTCTATGGCTATGACTAAAAGTAAAAATAAAAATTTAGAATATGCTTGTGAGTTAGCATATACGCCAAGTGATTTGAAGTCTTTAATACGCAATGATTTTGGTATGGTGGCTGAAGAAAAGATGACAAAGCTGGATAAATTTAACTTTTTAAATGCTCACAAAAATGATTTAATTGATTGCTTTTTTAACTCAAAAATAGATGTAAAAGACTTTGTAAAAAGTGAACAAGCAAGTGCGCAAAGTGAAACTTATGTGAGAATTTTGCCGCTAAGATTTATAGTTGAATTTCACGATAATAGTGCCTTTGTATATTATCTTAAATAAATACAAAGCTTGCTTTTATAAAAATCAAGTTAAAATACTTAAAAAAATATTAAGAGTAAAAGATGTATAAAAGTATCCCTCGTTATTTATTATTTAAATACCTGCGTTTTGATAAAGATCAACCCTTTATTATGCTTTCAAAAATTTTAGCCTTTTTAGGTGTAAGTATAGGACTTTGTGTGCTTTTAGTTGCAATGGCCATTATGAATGGCTTTGATAAAGAATTTGAGAGAAAACTTTTTACTATGAATTACCCTATCACTATATTACCGCGTTTTGGAGCAAATGTAGATGATAAATTATTACAAGAATTAAGAAGCAAATTTCCAAATTTATTATTTAGCCCTTATATTACTACTCAGGTTATAGCAAGAAATGATTTAAAATTGGAAGGCGGTATGCTTTTTGGGGTTAATTTTGAAGATGAAAAAAAGATCAATGAGGTAGTAGCTCAAGCTTTAGAAGATAAAAAATTAGATAATTTTGATATTTTAATTGGTAAGGGTTTAAAAGATGAATTTGGACTTGATTATAATGAAAAAATTACCTTAATTTTTTCCAATCTTAATGCAAGCGGACTTTCGCTTATTCCAAAAGTTAAAAGATTTGATGTTATGGCTGATTTTTCTTCAGGTTTGTTAGCATATGATAAAGCTTATATGTATACAGATGTAAAAGCTTTAGCTAAGATTTTGTCATATCCCCAAGGAAGTTATGATGGGGTACATGTATATTCAAATAAGCCTTTTGAGGATATTAAACAAATTGAAGCTTTCTTGGGTGCAAGATATGCTAGTATAGGCTGGTGGGAGCAAAATGGAAATTTCTTTGCAGCATTAGCTTTAGAAAAAAGAGCTTTGTTTATAGTATTGATGTTGATTATTTTGGTCGCAAGTTTAAATATAGTAAGTTCTTTATTAATGATAGTAATGAATCGTCGTAGTGAGATAGCTTTGCTGCTTTCTTTGGGAGCTAGTAAGTTAGAGATTAAAAAAACATTTTTTTCTTTAGGATTTTTGATAGGTGGAGGTGGTATCGTAGCAGGTGTGATACTTGCAGCTATTGCTTTGTGGATACTTGGAAATTTTGACATTATTTCTTTACCAAGTGATGTTTATGGCATGAGTAAGCTACCTTTGGAGCTTTCTTTTGTTGATTTTTGTACTACGATTTTTGGTGCTATTATGATTGTGAGCCTGTCTTCTTATTATCCTGCTAAAAAAGCAACACAAGTAGATATTTTAGATACTTTAAGAAACGAATAAATTGAAAAATTTATTCGTTTAAGAATTTTTGAATTTCATTGAAAAAGTTTTCATAACTGATATCTTTAATGGTTTTAATAAATTTTCCATTCTCATCAATCAAATAAAATTCGCCACTATGTGCTATAGAATATCCCATAGCGGAATCTTTAAGATTGATTTTTTCATATACTACGCCATAATTTTTAGTAACTTTTTCTAATTCTTTTTCATCTTTAGCAACCAATGCAGTTGAATTTGGGTAAAAATACTTAACCCATTGGCTAGTTTGAGTTAAGTTGCTATCTCTTGCTGGATCTAGTGAGATAAATATCACATGAGCTTTTTCTTTATTTGGCATTTTTTCTAAAACATTAGCAATCAAGGCAAGCTCACTAGGACAGACATCAGGACAATATGTATAGCCAAAATATACAATTAGTTTTTTACCGATAAAATCTTTTAGACTAAGTATGCCTTTTTCAGAATTTAAGTGAAAATTGTATTTGTTGTTTTCAAAATACTGCACAGATATAAAAAATACTCCAAAAATTACCACAATTAATAAAAAAATATTTATTTTTTTCATATTTTACCTCTTTACATCAAAGTCAAAATAAAAACCTAGTGGAGTTTCATCATCAAAAAGCTCTATTCTAAAACGCATTATATCTAGAGTGCAAGAACTTAAAACTAATTTAGCATGATAAGTATTGTTTATTTTTTTAAATTGTGGAACAATATCTCCCATATACATATTAAGTCCATAAACCCTAGCATTAAGTTTTTTAAACTCACCTAAATTGGTAATATTTAAATCAAGCTCATTTAATGTAGTAATAGGCTTTGGATTTAAATTTACTAAGACTTTTTTATCCTTAAAATTGTATTCACATTCTTGAATGTTTAGATCACATGTTAGAGGTGTTAAAGTGGTAATTAATTCTCTCTTTTTCCCGGTATTTGATGAATTGGTGTAAAAATAAGCCCCGCATATAGCAAAGACTATAGCTAAGGCAAAGACAAGTAGATTTTTCATTATTTTTTAATGCTTCTTGACTTGATATCTTTTAGTTCAATTGTGCTATTATCATCAAAATAAAGAGTTAGATTGGCCTTTGTTTGCGGTGTGATATTTTCTTTGAGATTTAGTATCATAATGTGCATCCCACCAGGTTTAAGTTCGGTGCTTGAATTAGCTTTTATTGTGATTTGAGGAATTTGAACCATCATTTTTTTACCATCTTTCATAATATGATCATGAATTTCAGCTGTATCGCTTAATGAACTTTGAGCTTTTATGAGTTTAATATCTTTGTTGGAGTTGTTTTTAAGTTCTAAAAAAAATGCCGTTGTTTTAGAATTAGGTGGAGTTTGTCTTACATAAGGATCATTTATAGTAATTTGATTTGAAAAAGCAAAAGTGCTTAATATGGCTAAACTAAGTAATTTTTTCATTATTTTTCCTTTTTTTGTTTTTGGTTATTTGTAAACATTATACACGGAAAAAATTAAAAATATATTTATTGTAAAAATATTATAATTAGCTCTTTGTTGTTTTAATTTTTAATAGAAAGGTGAAAATTGTTTAAAATTATATTAGCATTGTTTAGTTTGGCTGTGTTTGCAAATGCAAATAATCTTGCAAAAATTTATCTAAACGAAGGTATTGATGCAGTTGAAAGGGTATTGGAGCAAGAGTTAAGTAAAAAAGATTTTTGGCTTGATGAGATAAAAGACAAAAATATTAGTTTAGGATATTATGAGGAAAATGTTGCAATAGTTTTAACAAATAAAAGTGATAAAATTATTAGAGTTTATCACTACAATGATGGAAAAGTAGAAAAGAAATTTATCCAAAGGGATGTTTTAACAGGTTTAGCTGGAGATAAAGAAGTAGAAGGAGATTTAAAAACTCCAATAGGTTTTTACGAACTTGGAAAGAAATTTTATCCTGGTGATCCATATTATGGCCCATTTGCATTTGCAACAACTTACCCAAATGTTTTAGATAAAACTTTGGGTAAAACAGGTGGTGGTATTTGGATTCATGGCTATCCTTTAGATGGAACACGCTTGGATACTTATAAAACTAGAGGTTGTATTGCTGTGCATAATGATTTATTGGAAGATTTTAATAAATTAGTAGCTGATAGAAAATCTTATGCAATGACAGAAGAGAAAAATAAAGTAAGAGCAACTCATGATGAAATAGCGATTTTACTAGCTAATTTATTTGCCTGGAAAGATAGTTGGCAAAAAAGTGATATAAATAAGTATTTATCTTTTTATGATAAAAAAATTTTTAAACATAATAATAAATCCACTTATGAGCAATTTGCAAAAAATAAAGAAAGAATTTTTGCAAAGAGAGAAAAAAAGAGCATTAAATTTTCAGATCTTAGCATAAGTCCTTATCCAAATGATAAAAATGAGAAAATTTTTAGAATAGGATTTTATGAAGACTATCGTAGTACTAACTATAAATTCAAAGGAGAAAAAGTCCTTTATGTTAAGCTAGTTGAAGATAAAATGCAAATTTTAGCTGAACAATAATGGCATATATAAAAATTGATCGTTTGGCTTATGAGTATAATCTTGACTTGATAGCCTCTAAAGCAGGAGGTTATCAAAAAGTAATATGTGTTTTTAAAGATAATGCTTATGGACATGGAGCTAAGCTTTTAGCTCCTATAGCTAGAGCAAAAGGTATAAATTTTATAGCGGTAAAAAATGAAGCTGAAGCAAAAGAGCTTGAAGATATTTTTGATAATATCTTAATTCTATCCCATCATCCACATGGCAATGAAAGTGAAAAATTTATTTATGCTTTAAATGCTAAAAATGATATTAAAAAATTCAAGCAAAATATAAAAATTCATTTAGTTGTAGATACAAATATGCATAGAAATGGAATTATACCTGAAGAAATTCAAGAAGTGATACAAGAACTACAAAGTAATAATTTAATACTTCATGGAGTGATGATGCACTTTGCAGGAAGTGATGAAATAGATGCTAGTTATTTTGTGCAAAAACAAAAATTTAAACAAGCTAAAGAGCTAATATATACTTTGCTTTGTGATGAAGCTAAAAAGCTTATATTTCATTCACATAATTCTGAAGCATTATTTAGAGCAAGCGAGCTTGGGTGCGATGAGTATTGTAGAGTAGGGCTTGTGCAATTTGGCTATGCACATTTTAATAAAGACTTACGCAAAGTTTTAAGTTTATGGGCTGAAAAATTAAGCCAAAGAGTGTTGAAAAAAGGTCAAAGTGTTGGTTATGGTGGTGTATATAATGCAAAA
Organism: Campylobacter sp. IFREMER_LSEM_CL1890; assembly: GCF_025772045.1. Classification (NCBI taxonomy): domain Bacteria; kingdom Pseudomonadati; phylum Campylobacterota; class Epsilonproteobacteria; order Campylobacterales; family Campylobacteraceae; genus Campylobacter; species Campylobacter sp. IFREMER_LSEM_CL1890. Next base: position 21,861 of record NZ_JAKMRK010000014.1, read on the forward strand.
GAAGATCTTGAAATAGCAACTTATGATTTAGGTTATGCAGATGGGCTTTTGCGTTATGATGGAAAACATGATTTTTTTCTTCCTAATGGTAAGAAATTGCTTGGAAAAATGTCTATGGATAGTTTTTCTTGTGAGAATGATGAAGATGAAATTTGCGTTTTAAATGACGCAAATATTATGGCTAGTTTTTTTAATACTATCAACTATGAAATTTTAGTCAAACTTTCTCCAAATTTGAAAAGAATTTTAGTTTAAGATAAAAAGTGTTAATATATCTAAAGAAAGGGCAAATATGGCATTTTTAAATTGGGCTATTTTAATTTTATTTTTATTTATAGTATTTTTATTGATAAATCGTTACGAGAGAAAAATAAAAATTTTATATAAAAATATTGAAATCTTGAAAAACGAGTGTAAAAAAAATAGTGAAAATATAGAAAAAAATAGAATTTTAATAGAAAAAAATAGATCAAATATCGAAGATATAAAAATTCAAGATTAATTTTTATCTTGAAGTATTTTTGCTATCAATTCTAATGGATGTAAAAAATGCGTGGAGGATTTTTCATGCTCTAATGCATTTGAAATTTGCATTCTACAAGCTGAACATTCTGCACTGATAATTTCCACATTGCTTTTTTGTATATTTTGAGCTTTTCTTATACCAACTTGCAAAGCTTTTTCATAGTGATCAGTTTGCATACTAACACCGCCAAAACCACAGCATTCATTTGAGTTAATAAGTTCTTTGAAAGTATAGTTTTGTTTAAGCAAGGCTCTAGGTTCTTTAAAAACACCTTGCATTTTTCTTGCATGACAAGGATCGTGGTATGCAATTTTTGTCTTTAATTTTTTCTTTGTTTTTAAAAGCTCTTCTAGTTTAGTATATTCATAAAAATATTTTGTTGCAAGTAGTATTTTACTAGAAATATTTTTAGCTCTTATAGCCCATTCTTCATCTTTTTGCATGTGGAAAAAATGTTCATAGTCTATATTAATCATCGCAGAACAGGTTGCTTCGGGGATAATGATATAATCTAGAGTTTTTAATTTTTCTTCAAAATAAACGATATTTTTTTTAGCTAAAATTTCTACACTTTTAAAATCTCCAGTAAAATAATGAGGAGCACCGCAACAAGATTGATCTTTTAGTAAATCTACATTGATTTTAAGATGTTTACAAATTTCAAGCAAAGCAAAGCCCGTATTTGTATAAGAGTAATTTGACAAGCAGCCTATAAAAAGTCCTATGGTTTTTTCACCTTGATTATTTATGAAATCAGGATTAGAAGCTAGAAAGCTTTTTTTAGCTAAAGAAGGAAGCAAACGATCTTTTTTAATTAAAGGTAGGTTAAATTTAGCTTTCATTCCCAAATTTTTATGTTGTAAACTAAAAGCACAGCTTTGGAAAACATAACCAAATCTTGCTAAAATATCTAGAATTTTTCTGCGTCTTAGAAAAAAGAAAGCAAGTTTTTTGTACCAAGCAATGCCAAATTTTTGTGCTATATCGTAACGCACTTTTTCAATAGCACTATCCACTCTTAAATGGCTTGGACAAACTTCAACGCAATTTGTACACAAAAAACATGATTCAAATATTTTTTTAAGATTTTTATCAAGCTCTAGTTCTTGGTTTTCATAAGCACTGATTAAATCTAAAAAGCCACGAGGGGAAGTACTTTCATCGCGATTTATTTCATGTATGGTGCAAACTGGTATGCATTTTCCGCATTTTACGCAAGCATTAGAAATTTCATTAACATTTAACATATTAAACCGTTTTAGAGAAAACTTTTTTATCTTCGCTAATGCGTTTTAAATATTTATCAAAACACATAGCAATATTACGGATTAAAAGTACTCCTGTTTCATTAACTTTGATATGAGTTTTATCTATGTTGATAAATTCATTAAGTTTTTGGAGTTCTTCTAAATCTTGCTTAAAATATTCAAAAAAATCAATCTTAAATTTACTTTCAATATTTTTTATATTAAGAGCAAAATTACTCATAAGTTCCATAATAACAGCTTTTCTTAGTTCATCATCATCATCAAGCATAATACCTTTTTCGCAAGGCAATCGACCTTCATCGATAGCCTTTTCGTAGCTTGGCATATCTTTGAAATTTTGCATATAGTGTCTTTTACCTTCGCCTATACTTGTTAGGCCAATCCCGATTAAATCGGTTCCGCCTTTTGTAGTATAGCCTTGAAAATTTCTATGCAAACTACCATTTTCTAAGGCTTTAAAAAGTTCATCTTGTGGTTTTGCAAAATGATCCATTCCTATCATTTTATAACCATTTTGAGTTAAAAATTTTTCACAATATTCTAAAATTTGAAGTTTTACATCAGGACTTGGTAGAGTGTTTTCGTCAAATTTTCTCATATTTTTTTTAAGCCAAGGCACATGTGCATAATTAAAAATAGCAAAGCGATCGGGATTAATCAGCAGTGCTTTTTCTAAAGTTTGTTTAAAACTTTCTAGACTTTGATAAGGAAGGCCATAAATTAAATCCATATTTACTGAATTTATCCCTTTTTTTCTTACCATATCTACTGCATTTTTGGTAAGTTCAAAAGGTTGAATTCTATGAATTTCCTTTTGAACCTTTTCGTTAAAATCTTGCACGCCAAAACTAATACGGTTGAAGCTATTTTGAATTAAAACATCAGCTTGTTCTTCATTTAAGAATCTAGGATCAATTTCACAACTTACTTCACTATCTTGGGTAAAATTTGGAAAAATGCTTTTTATTTTAAAAATCAAACTTTGCAATTGTTTAGCAGAAAAAAAAGTAGGCGTGCCACCACCAAAATGCATTTGAGCTACTTCCCTTTGTGTGTCAATGATATTTGCTAAAAGATCAAGTTCTTTAAAAAGATAATTTAAATATCTTTCTTTACTTTCTTCTTTTGCGGTATATATTACATTACAACCGCAAAAATAACAAGCACTCCTGCAAAAAGGCAAATGAAAATATAAAGATAATTGTGCTGTTTGTTGTTTTAAAATTTTTATATAGTCTTCATATTTAAAATGGGTGTTAAATTCTACTGCAGTAGGATAAGAAGTGTATCTAGGTCCTGCTTTGGAGTATTTAACAAAATTTTTATAATCTCTCATTTTTTGCCTTTTTGCATCATTTCTTTCATGTTTATAAATAAGTTAGGATGTTTTGTATGAATATTGCTGATTAATTGATCTAAATCAATATTAACTTCTTTTATACCTTTGGAAACTTGATGTTTAATCTCATCCATTGCAACTGTCCATACATCATTAAAGTCAATAGGAATTTGTTGATAGATAGCCTTTTCTAGTTTAAGTTCAAAATTATCCTTTTGTATCTTTTTGGCACTTTGTAAAAACTCAATCAGAGTTTTTACAGAAAACATAGTTTTAACTTCATCATTTTCATCTACTATAAACCATGGTTCGGGTGCTAAATCATGGCCATTTTTTAGACTTAACTTTTTTTCTTTATCGTTAATGTGGGTTAGATGAAATATAGTTTGATTGTGTTTTTCTATGCCCAAATGATTAGATAATTCATTGATTATATCTTGAGAACTTTTTTTGCTTAGACTATTCAATCTCACTCCTTATTTGTTAATAATTTTGCAATTTCTTTTGCATGATAAGTTATGATAAGCTTAGCTCCAGCTCTTTTAAAAGCAAGCATAGTTTCAAGCACTATTTTTTCATAGTCAATCACACCTGCTTTTTGACCTGCTTTTAGCAAAGCATATTCCCCGCTTACATTATACACACAAAGTGGAAGCTTAGAATGATTTGCTATATCTTTTACTACATCTAAATACGCAAGTGCTGGTTTTACCATTAAGATGTCAGCGCCTTGTTTTTCATCTTCTAAGCTCTCACATAAGGCTTCTTTACCATTGGCAAAATCCATTTGATAGGTTTTTCTATCTCCATAACTTGGTGCAGAATCAGCCACATCTCTAAAAGGCCCATAATAGGCTGAAGCAAATTTAGTAGAATAAGCCATAATAGGTAAATTTTCAAAACCATTTTCATCTAAAGTTTTTCTTAAAGTTTCAATAATACCATCCATCATGCCGCTTGGTGCTATCATATCTGCACCGTTTTTAGCATGAATTAGAGCTTGTTTGGCTGAAATTTCTAAAGTTAAATCATTATCTACGCTTTTACTTTTTGGATCAATAATACCACAATGCCCATGATCAGTATACTCACAAAAACAAAGATCGGTAATTACTACCAAATCAGGAAATTTTGCTTTAATAGCTCTTAGACTTGTAGCAATCAAGCCATCATCGCTTAATGCATCACTTCCACAACTATCTTTTTTGGAACTTTCTAACACACCAAATAAAATAATCGCTTTAATACCAAGATTAATTAACTCCTCACATTCTTTTAAAATTTCATCTAAGCTCATTTGAAACACACCTGGCATAGACGTGATTTCATTTTTAATATTAGCACCATTGATAACAAAAAGTGGATAGATTAAATCATCTAAATTTAAGGTATTTTCTTTTACTAAGCTTCTAATATTCTCATTAAGTCTTAATCTTCTAAAGCGTTTAAACATAAATTTCCTTTTTGTTTGTTAAAATTGTTTAAATTCTAGCATATTTTTTATAAAAAAGGTAAAGTAAAATAATGACTATTCAAATTTCTGAAATAGCAAAACTCCCCACTCGTTTTGGGGAATTTAATATACAAAGTTTTAAAGAAAATGATAAAGAACATCTTTGTATTTTTAAAGGAAAATTGGAAAAAGAAGTTAATATTAGAATCCATTCAGAATGTTTAACAGGGGATGTTTTAGGAAGTTTAAAATGTGATTGTGGAGAACAGCTTGATTTTTCTTTAAAATACATTCAAGAGCATAGTGGTATGGTGATTTATCTAAGGCAAGAAGGAAGAGGTATAGGACTTTTTAATAAAATTAATGCTTATGCTTTGCAAGATAAGGGTTTTAATACCATAGAAGCAAATCACCAATTAGGTTTTAAGGCAGATGAGCGTAGTTATGAAATAGTAGAATTTATACTTAAGCATTATAAGATTTCTAAAATTAACCTTTTAACTAATAATCCTGAAAAACTAAATTCATTAAAAGAAAAAATTAATTTAAGAGTGCCTATTTTAATAAAAGCAAATCGTTTTAATAAAGATTATTTAGAAATTAAATATACACAAATGGGACATCTAAATTGAAAAAATACGAAGAGCAATTAAATTTTTTAAAAGATTTTGCAAATAAAGATGATTTTTTTAAAAAAATCACGCTCTATAAAGAGTTGTTAGAAAAATTTAATGCTGTGCATAATTTAACTCATTTTGAAAATATAGATGAAAATATTATTGATAGTGTTAAAATTTTAGATTTTTATGATTTGAGTAATAAAAAAAAGATCATTGATATTGGAAGCGGGGCTGGTTTTCCTGCATTATTTTTAGCTTGTATTTTGCAAGATAATGAATTTTTTCTTTTTGAGCCTAGCGCTAAAAAGGCCTCATTTTCAAGGGTGGTTAAAACTGAACTTAATTTGATAAATGTAAATATCATAAAAGAAAAAATACAAAACTATCCACCTTTTAAAGTAGATTTAATTACTTCAAGAGCTTTAATGGATGTAAAACCTTTGGTAGAAATTTCAAATGGTTTTTATGATAAAAATACTTTATTTTTGCTTTATAAAGGAAGTGAAGTTTATGATGAATTGCAAGAATTGAAAGATTATCAAATTTTTAATCAAGGCTTTAGGAATTATTGTCTTTTAAAGATAAAGGAAAAATTATGTTAATTTTTGGACATCCTTTGATAAATATGCAAAAATTTAGTTATTATGAAAATATTTTTATCAAAACAAATGTAAATTGTTTTAACTATAATGAACAAAATATAAAAAGTGCAAAAGAGGAAAAAATAGATTTTGCTATATATGCCAAGAATGAGGAAGAAATTTTACTTTCTAATGCACTAGGAGCAAAATATATTTTAATAGAAGATGAGAGATTAGCAAAAATTGCCTCAAAAATGGCTGAGTTTTATATGTTTGACTCTAAAATTTTATTTTTACTTGATGTTTTAGATAATAATTTAAAAAAAGCTTATGAGTTAAGCGTTGATGGAGTTTGTTTAAAATCTTATATCACTCAAACTAAACCCATTAAGGGTTTAGTTTAATTATTTAAAACTTTTTCTTCCTAGCATCTTCTAAGATATCATTAGCTATTTGATTAACATTGTCTGCAACTATAGCGCTGTCGTTTGCTATTTTTAAAT
>NZ_JAKMRK010000015.1:0-18389 GCF_025772045.1 Campylobacter sp. IFREMER_LSEM_CL1890
ATAGAGTAAAATGATACTAGCTATACTTGTAAAAATAACAATAGTAGTTTGAATATAAGCTATTTTTAAAGCAGGAGCTTCAATAACTTCTATATTTTCGCCCGCACAAGTTGTATAACCATCAACATTAACACAAATACCAAATCTATTGTTACCATTTTGTGTGGTATAGCTGAAAATATTATAATCACCAGCTTTTTCATAAGCTTTAGCAACTGTTATAATATCTGGATTTTGCTTATCGCTAACTAATGATTTGTCAGTTGAGGCAAATACAGTATAAGCTTGGTCAAATACAAAGGTTCTTCCTGGTAGTTCGCTAAATTCGTTTTGTAGATCTTTTACCAAAACATCAATAGCTAGTATACCTATAAATTTACCATCTTTGATTAATGGCATAGAGTAGGTAAAACATGGTAAACCAGTTGTTGCATCAATATAAGATGCGGTAATGTATAAGCCATTTTTCTTTCTAGCCTCTATATAAAATTCTCTTGTAGTAGCATCGTAATTATCTGCTTTTCCGTAAATTCCATAATCTAAGCCTTTGCTATCGCTATCTGGATCACTTACTATTAACTCACCGCTTGGTTGAGCTATATAAACAGCTAAATAACTATTCATATCTCTAACTGTTTTTAGTAAATTACCTGTATTATCCATAAGTTTTTCTTGAGTGTTAAGTTCGCTATATGGAAGCTTTAAGATGGCTTGAGAAAGTTTTTCCAAAGAATGCACATTGAGCTTTTTGAAATCTCTCATTGATTTTTCTGCAGTTCTTACATAATTAGTTTCAGCTTTTACTACCTCATAATTTAAGGCTTTTTTTGTAAAAATAAAACTAACAACGCCAAGTATTATAAGACATACTATAGCTATAATGTTTGCTATTAATGAAATTTTTAATTTGATACTTTTCATTAATTAAACTCCTTTGATGTTATGGTGAATTTTAAATGAGTTTATTATATCATTAAAAATTAAAAAAGAAACAAATATTATTTAAACGATAAATTTTTATAAAGAGTATTTAAGAGCCCAAAACATGCTTTTGAAAGTATAGTGTAAGTCTCATCAAAATTCCCACTATACCAAGGATCAGGCACTTCGTCATATCCTAATTCTAAGGCAAAAGAAGTGATTTTGTGAATTTTATGTTTTGCATTTGGAAAATTTTTAACTATATCATTATAATTAGAATTATCCATTACGATAATTAAATCATTATCCTCGCACATTTTTAAATTTAGTTTTTTACTACAAAATGGCTTAGAATTTATATTTTTGTTATCTAATAAAGCTTTAGTTTTATAATGCATATCCTCCCCATCGTGGTAACCTGAAGTACCTGCGCTAGAAATAATAAATTCATTATTTAAATTTGCTTTTGATATAAGATCCTTCATAATAAATTCGGCCATGGGAGAACGACAAATATTACCTAAACAAACAAAAATAATTTTAGTCATATTTTTCCTTTTATTTTTGTGTAGTTTTTTCAAAATTATAGCAGTATTTCAAAATATTTTTAAAGATTAATTAAAACTAAGATATAATTTTTCATTAATGGGGAGCTTTTGCTGAGAGGAAGTATAACTTCGACCCTTGAGAAGTTTGGTAATGCAAACTTTGAATTCTTGCAAAAACTTTCCTTTTTTATAAAAAAAGGATAAAAATGATACAAGCAAAAACAAAAACTAAAATTCCTATCTTAACTATAGCAGGAAGTGATTGTAGTGGTGGAGCTGGCATACAAGCTGATTTAAAAACTTTTAGTGCTCATAATTTATTTGGTATGAGTGTAGTTTTAAGCGTTGTGGCTGAAAATACTGCAAGGGTGATTTCTTGTTTTGATATACCCACTAAGATAATAGATGAGCAAATGCTAGCAGTTTATGAAGACATAGAGCCAGCTGCTGTGAAAATTGGAATGTTAGGTTCAAAGGAAATCATAATTTGTGTAAAAGAAAATTTATTGCGTTTTAAAGCTAAAAATGTAGTGATTGATCCTGTGATGTTTGCAAAAAATGGCTATGCTTTAATGCCTTTAGAAAATTGTCAGTTTTTTAAAGATGAAATTTTATCTTTAGCTGATGTACTTACTCCAAATATTCCCGAGGCTGAGTTTTTGTGTGATTTTAAAATACTTAATGAGGAGGATATGAAAAAAGCCGCTATAAAACTTCACAAAGAAGGTGCAAAAAGTGTTTTGATTAAAGGTGGACATAGTAAATATAACACCAATGATGTTTTTTATGATGGAAAGGAATTTAGTATTTTTAAAGCAGAAAAAATTAATACAAAAAATACACACGGCACAGGTTGTACATTAAGTTCAGCTATAGCTAGTAATCTTGCCTTAGGTAAAGAAAAACATGAAGCTATAAAACTTGCTAAAGATTATGTGTATGGAGCTATATTAAATTCTTTAGCACTTGGAAAAGGTTGTGGCCCGACTAATCATTTTTTTCAATATGACAAGGAGTAAAAATGATTATTAAAGCAGTAAGAGAAAAAAATCCTTTGATTCATCATATTACTAATTATGTTACAGCTAATGATTGTGCAAATGTAACTATAGCAATGGGAGCAAGTGCTGCTATGGCTGATTTTTATGAAGAGCAAGCTGATTTTGCTAGAATAAGTTCAGCCTTAGTATTAAACACAGGTACGATTAATCAACTTATAGCAAATTCTATGTTAAAAGCAACTAAAGAATATACTTTATTAAATAAACCTATAATTTTTGATCCTGTTGCTTTGGGTGTGAGTAAGGCAAGAGATGGGATTAATTTTGAATTACTTAATCTAAAAGGTATTAGTATTGTTAAGGCAAATGCATCTGAAATGGCTAGTGTTATAGGTTTAGATGGTAAAGCAAGAGGGGTTGATAGTACTTTTGTAATCGATAATGAGTTTTTAGAAAAAGCTAAAGAATACTCTTATAAAACCAAGCGTGTTTTAGCTATAACTGGAAAAATTGATTATATTATAAATCAAGAGCATATTGCTAAAATTTATAATGGCTCAATCATGGCTACTAAGATAACTGGAGCAGGTTGTATGTGTGCTTCTTTGTGTGGAGTTTTTGCAGGAGCGTTAGAAGATAAATTTCAGGCTAGTTTATATGCTTTGCTTAGTTTTGGCATAGCTAGCGAAATCGCTCAAGAGCTTTCTAGTGGAAGTGGTAGTTTTAGAGTGAATTTAATCGATGCTTTAAGTAATTTAGATGATGAAGAAATTAAAAAAAGAGCCAAATATGAAATCATTTAAAATTTATCTTGTCGCAAGCAAGGGTGAAAAAAGCGAAAGCGAGTTTTTAAATATTTTAGAAGCTTCTTTGAAAGCTAAGATTGATATTTTACAACTTAGAGAGAAAAATCTTAGTACTTTAGAATTTTATAATCTTGCTTTAAAAGTTAAAGCTTTGTGTGAAAAATACAACACACCTTTTGTGATAAATGATAGAATCGATATAGCCATGGCTGTGAATGCAAATGGAGTGCATATAGGACAAAAGGATATGCCTTTAAAAAAAGCAAGGGAGCTTTTAGGCAAAGAAAAAATCATAGGGCTTACGATCAATCATAAAAATGATCTTATTAATACTCAAGGTGCTACTTATCTTGGAGTGGGGGCTGTTTTTACTACGCCTAGCAAGCAAGATTGTGTTGTGCTTGGCATAGATGGATTAAAAGAAATTGCTAGTTTAGCTTCTTTACCTATTGTGGCTATAGGTGGGATAGATGAAGTTAATTTAAATTTGCTTAAAGATTGTAATATACAAGGTATAGCTGTGGTTAGAGCGATAATGCAAGCAAATGATCCTTATATAGCAACTTTAAATTTAAGATCAAATTTTGATAAAACTTTTATAGGAAAATAATGATTTATTTTATAGGGGATAAAGAATTTGATGGTGTTAAGACTATAAGATTAAATGAAATTAAATTTCTTGATTTTGAAGTTAATTTAAAGGAATTTGATTGTTTAATCATTAGCTCCAAGAATGCATTAAAAGCATTAATGTCAAGTAAAAACAAAATTGATTTTGATATTAAACTTTATGCTGTGGGAGAAAAAAGTGCTGATTTTGCAAAAGAGCTTGGCTTTAAAAATGTCAAATATCCTAGCAAGGCTTATGGTAAAAATTTAGCTAGTGAGTTTTTATCTGAGTTTAAAAATAAAAAATGTCTTTATTTAAGAGCGAAGAAAATTAGTTCAGGTCTTGATGAGTATTTGTTAAAAGAAAATATCCTTTTAAAACAATTAATCGTTTATGAAAATATAGCCATAGAGCCTAAAAAAGATGAGTTAAAAATACATCATCCAAGTGTTTTTATCTTTAGCGCTCCTTCAAGCATAGAGCAATTTTTGAAATTTTTTGCATTAGAAAAAGAAGATAAAGTTGTAGTTATAGGTCAAAGTACAGCTTTAAAACTTCGTAATTTTAAAAATTTATATATATGTAAAGAACAAGATCTAAACTCTTGTTTAAAATTAGCTAAGAGTTTAGATTTTTAAAAGTTTTATATAATAAAAATGAGGCAATAAAAATCATACAAATATCACCCACTAAAGTGGCTAGCCAAACTCCATTTACTCCTAAAAATTGCGTTAGTATAAATAAGGATAAAAATGGGAAAATAAGACTTTGGGAAATAGAAATTCCTAAAGAAAGCAAGGGTTTATCAAGTGCTGTGAAAAATGAAGCGCAGAGTTTTCCAAACCAAGAAAATAAAAACGAAAAAGAAAAAAATATTAAAGCATTTTGTGCTATATGGATAAAATCTTGGTTGTTATCTTTGTTAAAAACACTTACTATAAGGTTATTGAAAAAATAAACAAATAAAAACACTATTGTGCTTACACCCCAAGAAGCAAAAAACATTCTTTTAAAAATAGCTTGAATTCTTGCAATATTTTTGTGTCCATAATTATAACTTAATGCAGGTTGCATAGCATCACACATGGCCAAAACTAGCATGAAAACAAAAGTACTAAGATATAAAATCACAGAAAATGCTGCAACAGCTGTACTTCCAGAAAGTTTAAGCAAGAAAGCATTAGCTAAGATGGTATAAAAAGAGCTAGAAATATTAGAAAAAAATTCAGATGAGCCATTATAGAGTATATTTTTTAGTATTTGCAGCTTGATTATTGGTTTTTTAAATTTTAAAGTTAAATCTTTAAAAACAAAAGGTAATATCCCTAAAATGCTTCCTAAAAACATACCTATGCAAGTTGCTAAAGCTGCTGAAAAAAGTCCCCAATCAAAAACCACTATAAAAAGCCAATCAAGAAAAATATTGCTCAAAGCAGTAATGATATTAACTATCATGCTATAAAAAGTTTTTCCACAAATCCTAAGATAATTATCCATAGCAAAAGCTAGCATAATAAAGGGAGCAAAAATGGCAAAAATTTGCATATATTCAGTAGATAAACTTTGAATATTCTCATTAGCTCCCATAAAAACACTTAATGTTTTTGCTAAGAAAAATCCTAAAATTCCCATTAAACAAGAAATTGCAAAAATAAGAACTATGCAAAAAGAAAAAATAGCTCTTGCTTTTTCAATTTTTCCTTTACCTAGATTAATTGCTATTTGCACTGATGAACCTATGGCTATCATATCAGCTAGAGCAAAACTTATCATGATAAAAGGCATCATTAAATTCATAGCAGCAAGCGCATCTGAACCTAAATATCTTCCAACAAAAATTCCATCAATAATCACATAAAGATAGATAAAAGCCATGCTAGCCATGTTTGGCAAAGCACATTTTATAAATAGTTTGGTAGGATTTAATGTAGTGTAAAAATTATGTATTGACATAGCTTTCCTTATTAAAAATTATTTTATTTAAAATTTTATAGATAAAATAAATTTAATAAAGAGATTCTATGCCTTCTATAATATCTTTAAAATATGGATCAACAATGATAATGAAAAAATTTTTGAAAAACATTTATATCACCCAAATTTTAAAAATATAATAAATATTTGGCATTATATTTAAGCTGTAATTATAAATTTCTTAATGTAAATTTTAATTTTTTTTAGACGATTTTTATAAACCCACAAAAAAAGGAGCAAGGATGCAAATAAATTCGTATTCACGCGTGGCAGTAGAGTCGCAAGTTAGCAATAGGAAGGCTAATTTGAATACAAAACTTGAAGATGCCAATACCAAAAGTGCTAATAGCACAAAAGATATAGATGAGGATAAGCTTAGTAAGCTTGCTAGTATGGGAGGAAAAGGCATAACCGAGCTTTATGCTATGAATTTTATGCAGCAAGTATTTAGCATGAGTTCATCCAATGGTCTATCTCAGGCAGGGATTTTTCAAGGAGCTCAATCTAAGGATTCTTTAACAGCTATTTTATCAAATGTAGATTTTAAAGCTATAGGATATGAAGGTAAAGATATACTTAGTTTAAATGCTGATGAAGCAAAAGAGCTTATTGGGGAAGATGGATATTTTGGTGTAGCAAAAACATCTCAAAGATTGGCTGATTTTGTTATTAATGGGGCTGGTGAAGACATGGAAAAACTTCAAAAAGGTTTAGAGGGTCTAAAAGCAGGATTTGCACAAGCGGAAAAAATGTGGGGTGGCAAACTTCCTGATATCAGCTATGAGACAATTGATAAAGCTATTGAAACAGTAACTCAAAAAATTAACGAAATGGGTGGAAATTCTTTAGATATCAATGCATAAATTTATATCCCTAGTACATAAACTAGGGATTTAGTCTATTTTTAAAACACTTAAAAATGCTTCTTGAGGTAAATGCACCTTACCAATAGCTTTCATTCTTTTTTTACCTTCTTTTTGTTTTTCAAGAAGTTTTCTTTTTCTAGTAATATCCCCACCATAACATTTTGCGGTTACATTTTTACCCATGGATTTTACATTTTCTCTTGCAATAATTTTATTTCCTATGCTTGCTTGGATAGCAACTTCAAAAAGCTGTCTTGGGACGATTTCTTTCATCGCTTTTACAAGCTCTCTGCCCTTGCTTAGTGCTTTTTCATTTGGCACTATGATGCTTAGTGCATCGACATTTTCACCAGCTACTTTAATATCAAGTTTTACAAGATCTCCCACTCTAAATTCAATAGGCTCATAATCAAAACTAGCATAGCCTTTGGTAAGTGATTTAAGTTTATCGTAAAAGTCCATAACGATTTCGTTTAAAGGTATATCATACTCAAGTAAGACACGCTCAGGAGTGATGTAATCCATCTTAACTTGCATACCGCGTTTGCGATTTAAAAGAGTGATTAAATTCCCTAGGTATTCGCTTGGAGTTATGATAGTTGCTTTTACATAAGGTTCTTTTATATGATCGATTTTATTTACCGGAGGTAGTTCGCTTGGATTTTGAATTTTTAAAACTTCTCCATCGGTTTGATAAATTTCATAAGTAACAGTTGGAGCAGTGGCAATTAAATCAAGGTTAAACTCACGCTCAAGTCTTTCTTTAATAACCTCCATATGCAAAAGACCTAAAAAACCAACTCTAAAGCCAAATCCTAAAGCTAATGAAGTTTCAGGTTCATAAGTAATAGAACTATCATTAAGTTTTAATTTATCTAAAGCATCTCTTAAATCTTCAAATTTATCCGTTTCTATAGGATATAATCCTGCAAAAACAAAAGCTTTGGCTTTTTCAAAACCACCAATGGCTTCTTTTGCTTTATTTTTAGTTAGTGTTATGGTGTCACCTACTTGAACATCGGCGACATTTTTAAGTCCAAGCACGATAACACCCACTTCACCTGATTCTAATTTTTTAGTTTTTATAGGGCTTAATGGATGAGGATAGAAAAGATCTTGCACGAGATGTTTTTTATCTGTACTCATAACTAAAACTTCATCATTTTTAGCAATATTTCCCTCATAAATTCTAACTAAAGCCAAAGCTCCAAGATAATTATCAAACCAAGAATCATAAATTAAAGCTTTAGTAGGTGCTTCATCATCAGTTTTTGGCGCAGGAATTTTTGTGATGATAGTTTCTATGAGTTCTTTTATACCTACACCTGTTTTTGCGCTAACACAAATTGCATTAGAGCAATCAATTCCTATAATATGCTCTATTTCGTGTTTAACCTTTTCAATATCAGCCGAAGGAAGATCAATTTTATTAATCACTGGTATGATTTCAAGATCATTTTCTAAGGCTATATAAACATTGGCTATAGTTTGAGCCTCTACTCCTTGAGAAGCATCAACAACAAGTAAAGCCCCTTCGCAACTTGCTAAAGAACGACTTACTTCATAGGAAAAATCAACATGGCCTGGAGTGTCTATTAAATTTAATACATATTCTTCATTGTTAAATTTATAATTTAAACGCACAGATTGAGCTTTTATAGTTATACCACGCTCTTTTTCTATATCCATAGTATCCATTACTTGGGCGCTCATTTGTCTATCGCTAATTGCTCCGCATTCGCTGATAATTCTATCAGCTAATGTGCTTTTACCATGATCAATATGAGCTATAATAGAGAAATTTCTAATATTTTTCATCAAAAAACCTTAAGATTGTCTCATTTTTCTTTTTGCTAGGCCTATTTGCTCATAAGCATCAATTTCTTTTTTCAAAGCTTTATATCTTTTTTTTAGCTCATTGTTTAAAAATGAAATGTTTTTAGGAGTAGCATTAGCATTGGCTGAAATAGCACTAATGAAATCAAGTTTTCTTTTAGTGGCGCTGTCTTTTGGATTAGATCCTAGTTTTTGTGAATTTAAAAATTGCAAAATTAAGGCTTGAATTTCTTGAGAGTTGTTTGCATTATTTGCTTTAGATATAAAATCTTCTATATTGCTTATTTTTGGAGTTTTAGCTGGATTTGATTTGCTTGGTTGTTTTTCTTTGTGCATGAAAAATAATATCAAAAGAATTCCAAGTATGATAATTATCACTAAAGCTATAACTAAAAAAATAAAAAGAGAATTATTCATTTAAAACTTTCCTATAATTTTGTTGCATAAGATCTTTTAAAATAACTTGCTAAGCTTAATGCTACCATAAATAAAAATCCCCAATACACATAATCAGGAATTTTCACAGAATCTCCTGCTGCATAAGAATGCATACCAGTTAAAAAGTAATTTACACCAAAATAAGTCATGATAATTACCCAATATGCAAACATGGAGCAAACTGAAAAAATGTATTGATTTGCCCATTTTGGTACCATTCTAATGTGCAAAATGGCTGCATAAACTAAAATACTAATTAAAGCCCAAGTTTCTTTAGAGTCCCAACTCCAATATCTTCCCCAGCTTTCATTTGCCCATATAGCACCTAAGAAATTTCCAACTGTAAGTAAGCAAAGTCCTAAAATCATAGCCATTTCGTTGATTCTTGTTGCTTCTGTAATATTTCTTAAAATGTTTTCATTATGTTTGCCATTGATTTTTAGCATACATAATAAAATAAGTACAAATATACCTAATAATGCACATAATCCTAAAAATCCATAGCTAGCAGTAATAACCGAAACATGTATTGTTAGCCAATAAGATTGCAACACAGGAACTAAATTGGTAATTTGCGGATCCATTTGGCTAAGATGAGCTACACCTAAAGTAACTCCTGCTAAAATAGAGGTTAAAGAAAGTGCAATAGGACTTTTTCTCGAAAAGAAAATTCCAGATAATGATAAAGCCCAAGCTATATAAACCATGCTCTCATATGCATTACTCCATGGAGCGCGACCTGCTATATACCAACGCAAAGCCAAACCTAGAGTATGGATGAAAAATGCCACAATATTAAACACATAAACACATTTAAATATAAAATCAATGCGAATTTTTGGCAGAAGCATTTTAACAAAAACTATAATCAAAAGTAAAAATCCAGCGCATAAATAAAGCGGAGCAAGATTTACAAAAATTTGACTTTTGTTGAAAAAGATTTCTGTATTAATTTTTTTAGCACTTGGCATAACTTCATGGCCGTATTTTTCTTGGTAATTTTTGATAATATTTAAATTTTTAGTTGCTTCATCCCAGTTGTTATGTGCAATAGAATTACTAACTGCATTGAAATAATTTTCTAAAATGCTTCTTACTTCTTTACCTTCTTCGCCTTTTAAACCTATATATGCTTCGCGTGGTGCCACCCATTGATTATTGGTGCTATTTTGCAGTGGAATAAATTTAAAAATATCTCCTGAAAAAATTAAATTTACAATATTTACTCTTTCATCAAGCTTGATTATTTCTTTATCAAAAACACTTCTACGATTTGGATTTTTTCTATTAGCATTTTCTACATATTTTTGTAGTTTATAAGCATCTGTAGTGAAAAAATCTTTAAAACTAGTATAAGCCCTAGGTTCAATACCTAAAACTTTAGAAATTTCTTCATTAACCAAGCGACTTGTTGGCATAAATATAATATCTTTATCGTACCATGTACTGCCATCAAAAATCATTGATATGATAGTTGCTTCGGCACTTTGGCCTTGAAAGGTTGTGTTTTTGTATATTTTTTCTAAAACTTCCATAGCTAAAGTATTAAAAGGAACCATTCTACCATCAGGTTTTTGTACTACTAAAGAAGCAAGTTCTTTAGCATGTGTTTCATCTACCTTGATGGGTTCATTTGCATAAGTATTTTGGCTTGCAAAAAAAACTAATATAAATGTCAATATCGCACTTGTTTTTTTCAAGGTGTCTTGATTGATTAATTTAGCTAAAGTCCTAAATCTTGAATGAGGATTTAAAATATTTAAAAACATTCCTAATGTAAGTAAAAAGTATCCAATATATGTAGGAATTTTACCCGGATCTTTATTAACTGAAAGTATGGTGCCAAGCTCATCTTGATCATAAGAACTTTGGTAAAATCTATAACCTTGATAATCTAAAACATTATTCATAAAAATCTTATATTCTAATTTTTGTTCGGCATTATCAATTTCCACATAACTTGCATAAGACATAGGCGACATCGAGCCAGGATAGCGTTCTAGTTCAAAGTCTTTTAAGTACATTTCAAATGGCATTTCTATTCCTTTAGGCCCCCATCTTAAAAAGAAAGGTTGACCTGCTACATCAATACGGATAGGCGAGTTGTATTCTACTAGGAAAACTTCTTTAGATTCTCCTTTATAGCTTAATTTTAATTTTAAAGCATTAATAGCATTTTCTGAAAGTTGAGTTGGCATATATTTAGTGCTTTGTGCAAAGTCTTTGAAATTATTTAATAAAGAATTATTCCAATATTTTGCCTCACCAAATAAAGAAATCAAAGCATTGCGTCCTAGCTCTATCCAACTATTTTTAAACCAAGTAAAAAAGCTTTCATCTTGAGCTTGATTAACGCCTTCTAAGGTTTTTTTACCATGTAAAGAAGCAAATTTTACCACTAAATTAATATCATTAAAAGAATATAATCTTAAATCTTTAGCTTGTGCTTTTTGATTTGCTTTTAAAATGTTTTCTTTACCATCACTCATTGACATGTATTTTAAATCAAAATCAGCACTAAGCTTTAGATCTTTATCAATTTTTATATAAGGACTTGGAGCAGAGTCGTTTAAAAATGCTATATTGACACCATTGATATTTTTTATATCTCCTGCTTGAAAAAGCAATTCTTTAGATTCGTTATTTTGTGAAAGCATTAAAGATAAAAGAGGAGCAGAGTTGTTATCATCGATATAAATTTCTTTTGCATCTAAAATCAAATTTTCATATGAAATTTGAGCTTTTTCATCAGGTAATATTAAATCAAATGAAAAATCATTTACAAAAGGTAAAGTGGCAATATATTCAGATTTTGCAGCACTATATACTTTATCATCTTTTAAGGTTGCTATGTAGATATAACTTTTTGAGGTTTCAATGATATTATTTTTTTCGTTTTCTCTAATGTGTAAATTTCCTTCAAATCCCATATATCTAGTCATAGCTGAACCTAGTAATATAAATAAAAATGAGATATGAAAGATTAAAAGTGGTATTTTTTTCTTGTTAAACATTTTATATTTAAAAAGAGCTGTTAAAAGATTGATTCCTAATATGAGCTGTATAAAGCCAAACCAAGATGTTCCATATATCATGGCCCATGCTGTTGGAGTATTGTAAGCACTTTCTATAAAAGTAGCTAGAGCGCAAAATAGGGCAAAAATTAAAAATAAAAAAATAGAAATTTTTATATCCCCAAAAGCTAAAAGTTGTCTTCTCATGATTTAAGCTCCAAGGTATTTTTTTCTAATCTCATCATTACCGATAAGATCTTTTGCAGGTGCATGCATAGCGATTTTACCATTTTCTAGAACATAAGCATAATCGCTGATTTTTAAAGCTGAAAATGCATTTTGTTCCACTAATAAAATAGTAATACCTTCTTCTTTTAATTTGACTATAATATCAAAAACCTCTCCAACTATTTTTGGAGCAAGTCCTAGCGAAGGTTCATCTAGCATTAAAAGTTTTGGCTCACTCATAAGAGCTCTTGAAATAGCCAGCATTTGAGCTTCTCCACCGCTTAGAGTTCCCGCTAATGCATTTTTTTTATCTTTTAATCTTGGGAAAAGTCTATACATTTGATTTTTCAAATGTTCATAGTTTTCTGCATTATTAAAAGCACCAATTTTTAAATTTTCTTCTATAGTGAGATTTATAAAAACTCTTCTTCCTTCAGGTACCAATGCTATACCTTTTTGTACTAAAGTATGAGGTAAATGTCTTTGAGTGTCATAACCTAAAAAACTTACTTCACCAGTTTTTTTAACACAATTTAGCATTGCATTAAGTGTTGATGTTTTTCCTGCACCATTTGAGCCTATCAAGCTAACTATACTTCCTGTTTTTATGGTAAAATCTATACCTTTAACAGCTTCTATTAAGCCATAATAAACATGTAAATCTTTAACTACTAGCATTAAAATCTCCCAAATATGCACTAATTACTTCAGGATTTTGAACAGCATCACTTGGCTTTCCTTCAAAAATAGTCTTACCATAATCAAGCACCATAACCCTATCGCAAAGCTTATTTACAAATTTCATATCATGCTCAATAAGCAAAACACTGATTTTTTTATTATTTCTTATATCAAAAATCAATTCAGCCAAATCATCGCTTTCTGTTGAATTCATACCTGCTGCTGGTTCATCTAACAATAAAAGTTTAGGATTTGTTGCCAAAGCTCTTGCTATTTCAACTTTTCTTTGTTGTCCATAACTTAAACTAGTGGCCCTTTCATCAGCCAAATGAGCAATATTGAGTTGTTCTAAAATTTCATAAGCTGCTTTTTTTGCATTTTTTTCTGCTTTGGAGAATCTTCCCAAATGTAAAAAAGCTTCAAAAATATTATATTTAATACTCTTATCAAAACCAATTAATACATTTTCTAAAACACTCATGCTAGAAAAAAGTCTAATGTTTTGAAAAGTTCTTGCTATGCCTAGATGAACTATTTTGTGCGGCTTTAAATGGTCAATCTTTTTTCCTAGAAAAAATACTTCTCCGCTGCTTGGTTTATAATTTCCTGTAATAATATTAAATAGTGTCGTTTTTCCTGCGCCATTTGGACCTATAAGTCCAAAAATTTCGCTTTCTTTTATAGTAAAAGAAGTATTTGCTATAGCACTAACTCCACCAAAATTTTTATGGATTTTTTTAAGCTCTAAAATCATTTTTTATTCCTTTTAGAAAACTTAAATAAAATATCTGTTAATTCTTTATCACCCATTATTCCTCTTCTTGCAAAAAGCATTACTAAAATCAATATAACAGAAAACACAACCATTCTAAGACCAGGCATAGCAGGAGTTTCATAACCAAAAATATTCATACTCTCATCTAAAAATCTTAAATACTCACTTCCACCTATTACTAAAATAGCTCCTATGATAGCACCAGTAGTTGAACCTAAGCCGCCTAAAACAATGATGATTAAAAGCTGAAAAGTAAATAAAAAGTCAAATTGTTCAGGTGAAACTGAAGCTAGTGCGCAAGCTAATAAGCCTCCTCCAACACCTTCTAAAAATGCTGAAGTACTAAAGGCTAAGGTTTTAATATTAAAAGTGTTAATACCCATTGCTAATGCTGCATCTTCATCATCTCTTACAGCTTTCATGGCTCTACCAAATTTTGAACTAACAATATTTAAGATGATAATAACAGAAAATATAGCAATCCCACCACTCCAGTATAAGGTAGTATGTTTAGGAATATCGTTTAAGCCCAAAGAGCCATTTGTAACAGAAGCAAAGTTAATTGCCATAAGCTTGATAATAATTCCAAAGCCTAGTGTTACAATAGCTAAATAATCTCCTCTAACTCTAAATACTGCAAAGGCTAAAACTAAAGATAAAAGCATAGCACAAACCCCAGCAGCAAGTAAAGCTACAATAAAGCTTGGCGAATGAATCATCAAAATAAAACTACTTGGATCCTCTAAAGAAAACTGATCGATTTTGCTTTCACTTGTAAGTAAAACTAAGGCTGCAACATAAGCTCCTATAGCTACAAAACCATTTGGCTCTAATGAAAATTGTCCTGTAACTCCATTGATAAGATTATAACTTACCGCTAAGATTACAAAAATAGCAATATTGCTTAAAATTCCTATTTTATAATCGTTAAAAAAATAAGGAGATATAAAAAGAAAAGCAAGCGCTATAATAAAGAAACTTAAATGTGTAATTTTTCTTGCAATCATTTTAAAACCTACTTTTTTCAAAATTAATACCCAAAATTCCAGTTGGTTTAAAAAGTAAAATTAATACCAAAAAGATAAATGCAAATGCATCTTTAAAACCAGAAAGATCAGGGAAAATAGCAACAACAACAACCTCTGTAAAACCTATAATCAAACCACCTAAAACTGCTCCGGCAACAGAACCAATACCACCTAAAACAGCAGCGCCAAAGGCCTTAAGTCCTATAAGAGTTCCCATGCTAGGTTCAACAGAAGGATAACTAACAGCCCAAAAAATACCACCAATAGCAGCTAAAGCTGAACCTAGTGCAAATACAATAGCGATAATACGATTTGCATCAATTCCCATTAAATTTACAGTATGAATATCAAAAGCTAAAGCCCTAATAGCAATGCCATATTTGCTTTTATAAAGTATGAATAAAACCACTAATAATATAAAAAATGTCAAAATAGGCACTAAAATACTATTAATGCTAATGCTGATATTATTAAAATTAATCACTGTTTCAAGATAGCTTGGCACAGGAAAATACTTTGGTGTTGAGCCAAATAAAACATTAAATACATTTTGTATTAAAAAACTTATACCTATGGCTGTGATGAGTAAAGAAATTCTAGGTGCTTTTCTTAGAGGTTTATAAGCTACCCTATCAATAGCTATACCTAAAGCTGCTGCAAATAACATAGCTAAAGAAAGAGCACCTAAGAAAGGTACATTCATGCTTGTAACACAAAATAAAGCCGAATATGCACCCACCATCATAATATCACCATGTGCGAAATTAATCAGTCTTAAAACACCATAAACCATTGTATAGCCTATGGCGATAAGTGCATACATACTACCTAAACTAAATCCATTTATAATTTGCTGTAAAATTAAAGAACTATCCATTGAACCTCTTAAAATTTTTATTTATGGTAGAATCGAGTCTTTATAAACTTGTTTTTGATTCTCTATTGATTTTATAACAATTGAGCGCGTGGCATTACCTGTTTTGTCTATACTAATCACCCCGCTAACACCTTCAAATTTAGAAGTAGCATGAATGTTGTTGTTGATACATTCACTATTGAAATCATTAACGCATTTTTGCATAGCTTCAAAGATTACAAAATATGCATCTGCACCCATAGCTGTAAAATTTGGAACTTCTTTGCTTTGTTTTTCTTTTTCATAGGCTAATATAAAGTCTTTTGAAAGCTGTGTTGGAGGGTTATTATAATCAAAACTATCTGTAAATAAATATCCTTCTGCTGCATCTTGAGCTAGATTGATAAAAGTTTCATCGGCAACTCCATCTGCTGAACCCATAGGAATATTAACACCCATTGCTTTTGCTTGGCGTGCGAACAAAGAAGCCTCAGTGTAATATACTGGAAGATAAATAAAATCAGGTTTTAAATTTTTAACTTGAGAAAGTATAGCTTTAAAATCTTTATCGCCTGCTGTAATTCTAAATTTATCTAAAATTTTTCCACCTTGTTTGCTAAATTCTTTTTCAAAGGCCCTAGTTAAACCTAAAGAATAATCTGCACTTTGATCGCTAATTATCACAGCTTTAGTGTAATTTAACTTATTTTTTACATAATTAGCCAAAGATGAACCTTGAAAGCTATCCATAAAACAAACTCTACTGGCATATAATTTTTTATTTAAAATTTTATCAGCAGTAGCAGCAGGAGCAACCACTGGTATCTTTTTTTCCTCGCCAATTCTTATCACTTGTAAAGTATTAGCTGTTAGCATTTCTCCAATAAGTGCATAAGCTTTATTTTGCGAAATTAATCTTGTGCTAGCATTTGCGCTTTCTATTTTATCACCTTTTGTATCTACTACAATAAGATTTACCTTATCACCATTACTTAAAGTATTTTTCATAGAATTTGCAATTTTCACTCCATCTAAAGCACTTTGACCATAAGCTGCAGTAGATCCTGTTAGAGGTAAAACTACGCCAATGTTAATTTCTTTTGCCTGTATGATATTACAAGCTATGATAGACAATATAGCTATACTAATTTTTTTCATAGTTTAACCTTTCAAGGATTAATAATAGTTTTATAAACTTGTTTTTGTTCTTGTATTTCTTTTATAACTACAGAACGACTTGCATTGCCACTAGCATCTATGCTTATAACTCCACCTACGCCTTCAAAATTATTAGTAGAATGAATTTTTTCATTAATGCATTGTGCGTTAAGATTATTAGCACATTCATTCATTGCATTTACCATCACATAATAAGCATCAGCTCCCATAGCAGAAAATGCTGGAAGCTCTTTGGTGCCATGATCTTTTTCATAAGCATTGATGAAATTTTTAGACAAAGTTGTTGGTGGATTGTTATAGTCAAAACTATCGGTAAAGATTACTCCATTTACGGCATCACCCCCAAGTTCAATAAATGTTTTATTATTTACCCCATCACCTGCACTTAAAAGTTTATTAAAACCAACTGCTTTTGCTTGTCTTGCTATTAAAGCTGCTTCTGGATGGTAAATTGGCATATAAACAAAGTCAGGATTGATACTTTTAAGTTGTGAAACAATAGCTTTAAAGTCTTTATCGCCCGATGAGATGGTTAATTTTTTAAGTATTTTCCCGCCATTTTGTTTAAATTCTTTTTCAAAGGCTCTTGCTAAGCCTAGTGAATACACATTGCTTTGATCAACTATTACAACTACAGTTTTTAAATTTAAATCTTTGTATGCATAGTTTGCAAATTTATCTCCTTGGAAGCTATCCATAAAACAAACTCTACTAGCGTAGCTTTTTTTATCCAAAAGTTTATCGCCTGAAGCAACAGGGGCTATTACTGGGATTTTTCTTTCTTCAGCTATAGATAAAACTTGCATAGTATTTGGTGTAACAGCTTCACCTATAAGTCCTAAAACTTTATCTTGAGAGATAAGTCTAGTGGTGGCATTTGCTGCTTCTATTTTATCGCCTTTTGTATCTATGGCTATGATTTTAACATTATCTCCGTTTTTTAAATTTGGATTTAAGGTATTAGCTAGTTTGATACCTTCATATACATCATTACCATAAGCCGCTAAAGCGCCAGTAAGTGGTAAAATAACTCCTATTTTTACTTCCGCAGCATAAATTGAACTAGCACAAAGCAAGCTAGCTAGCAGTAGATTTTTTTTCATGAAAACTCCTTTTTTATTTTAAAAATGTATTATGTTTTGTTTTTGGTGCTGGTTCTTCTTCTAAAAGATCTTTTTGATTAAGCTCAATAGAAAAATTTTGCCCCTTTAAGTAAGCTATAATGTGATCCATATCACTTCCACTTAATTTTTTGGTGTATATGCTCATTTGAATGTTATCGCTTGATTGATCTTTAAAATATCCATTAGCATAGTCTTTTAAGGCACCTTTGATTTCTTCTGGGCTTAAATCTTTAATAGCTTTTTTACCATAAGAATTTTTTTCTCCATTTTCTCCGTGACAGGTGTTACATTTGTTTTTAAAATATATTTCTTTAGCTTTTTTTAAATCATAGCTAATATTATCATTAAAAGTATAAGTAAATAAAGACTTTATATTAAAAGCCATTAAAGAATTTATAAATAAAATACTAATTATAAATGAGCGTAACATAATATGCCTTTTTTAAATATAAATAAAGCTCGATTATATCTAAAAAAAATAAACAATTTTATCTCAATCTCACT